>SDZP01000059.1 GCA_004144935.1 Caulobacteraceae bacterium
CCGCCAAGCCCGCGACCCCGCCGCCAGCCGCCAAGCGGCCGCCGGCCGACCCCGACGCGCCGCTGTCCACCCGCGATCCCGGCGGCCGCTAGCCGTGCGGGGCAAGGCGGAGCTACTGGCCTTCCTCAAGGGGCTCGGAATCGCGCACAGGACGCTGGATCATCCGGCCGTCTTCACCGTGGGCGAGGGCGACGACTTCAAGGCCGGCCTGCCGGGCGGTCACACCAAGAACCTGTTCCTGAAGGACGCCAGGGACCGGCTGTGGCTGATCTCGGCGCTCGGCGAGACCAGGATCGACCTCAAGCGCCTGCATCCGGTCATCGGCTCGGCCCGGCTATCCTTCGGCTCGGCCGCCCTGATGGAGGAGACCCTCGGCGTCACGCCCGGCTCGGTCACCGCCTTCGCCCTGGCCAACGACCTCGAGCAGAGGGTGACGTTCGTGCTCGACGCCGCCCTCGCCGCCAGCGACCCGGTCAATTTCCATCCCCTGGTCAACACCGCCACCACCGGCGTCAGCCAGGCCGACTTCCGGCGGTTCCTGAGCGCCCTTGGCCGGGAACCCATCATCGTCGATTTCGCTGAATTGAAGCGGATCGACGGCTGACTGCGTTGAACCGCCGCCGGCTAGCGCCCATCTTCCGGGCCAAGCGCTCACTTACGGACCCTGCATGACCCTCATCGGCGAAACCACCCCGGCCCCCGCTCCCGCCGACCTGATCAAGGAAGGCTCCGACGCCGGTTTCATGGCCGACGTCATCGAGGCCTCGAAGGTCCAGCCGGTCATCGTCGACTTCTGGGCCACCTGGTGCGGGCCCTGCAAGCAGTTGACCCCGGTGCTGGAGAAGGTCGTCGCCTCGATGGGCGGGGCCGTGAAGCTGGTCAAGATCGACGTCGACAAGAACCCCGCCTACGCCGGGCAGTTGAAGGTGCAGTCGATCCCGACGGTCTATGCCTTCGTCAACGGCCAGCCGGTCGACGGCTTCCAGGGCGCCCTGCCCGAGAGCCAGGTCCGTCAATTCATGGAACGCCTGGCCGGTCCGCCGCCGGCCAGCGAGATCGACGAGATCCTGGCCCTGGCCAGGGAGTCCATCGATCTGGGGGACGTCGGCGGCGCCGCCCAGGCCTTTGCCCAGGCCCTGCAGATGGACCCGACCAATGTGAAGGCCATCGGCGGCCTGGCCCGCATCTATGTCGCCCAGGGCGACCTGGAGCAGGCGGCCGAGATCGCCGCCCTCGCCCCGGCCGACGCCAAGGACCCCGACCTCGAGGCCGTCCGCGCCAACCTCGCCCTGGCCGAAGGCGCGCCCAGCGAGACCGCCCCGCTGGAAGCCGCCCTGCAGGCCGACCCGGACGACCACCAGGCCCGCTTCGACCTTGCCGGCGCCTACGCCGGCCAGGGCCGCCACGAGGAGGCCGCCGGCCTGCTGCTGGACATCATCGCCGCCGACAGGACCTGGAACGAGGAAGCGGCCCGCAAGCAGCTTCTGGTGGTCTTCGAGGCCGCGGGCCTTACATCGGACGTGACGAAGGCCGGCCGACGGCGGCTGTCCTCTATCCTGTTCAGCTGAGGAGACGGCCATGGTCACGGGCTATCGCAAGATCGAAGACCTGCCCCAGGCCATACCGGTCTTCCCGCTCGACGGCGCGGTCGTGCTGCCGGGCGGCCAGCTGCCGCTGAACATCTTCGAGCCGCGCTACCTCAACATGTTCGACGACGCCATGGGCGGCGACCGGATGATCGGCATGATCCAGACCCGGGGCGGCGGCGACCGCGAACGGCGGCCCCTCTCGCCGGTCGGCACCGTCGCCCGCATCACCGCCTTCGCCGAGACCGGTGATGGCCGCTACCTCGTCACCCTGACCGGGGTCTGCCGGTTCCGCGTTCGGGAGGAGCTCGGCGTCATGGCCCCCTATCGCCAGGTGCGGGCCGACTACGAGAGCTTCATCGGCGACCTGCAGCCGCCGCCCGAAAGCGCCATCCAGAAGATCGACTTCCTCGACGCCCTGCGCAGCTACCTCGAGCCGCGGGGCCTCGCCGTCGACTGGGACGCCGCCGGCTCGGCCCCGACCGAAAGCCTGATCGACAGCCTCTCGATGGGCCTGCCGTTCGAGCCGGCCGAGAAGCAGGCCCTGCTGGAGGCGGTGACCCACGCCGACCGCGCCGAGATCCTGATTGCCCTGCTGCGCATCGGCGCGGTGATCGGGGACGACGACGAACCCTCGATGCAGTAAGAGCCCTCCATGACTGAAGCGCCCTCCCCCATCGACGTCGACCCGCGCCTGCTGGAAGCCCTGGTCTGCCCGGTCACTCACGGTCCGCTGGAGTATGACCGCGCGGCCGGCGAGCTGATCAGCCGGGGGGCGAAGCTGGCCTATCCGATCCGCGACGGCGTGCCGGTCATGCTGCCGGAAGAGGCGCGGGAACTCAGCGAGTAGGGCCTACAGGGCCTCGCCACGCAGCAGCCGCGGCAGGTCGCCGACCCCGCCGCCGGCCTCGCGCATGAAGAACCGCCGCGCCGGGGCGATCTGGTTGACCACCGCCAGCCCCAGGCCGCGCGCGGCCCGCAGCGGCGCGATGTCGTTGCTGAACAGCCGGGTAAAGACGTCGGTGGCCGCGGCCAGCATGGTGTTGTCGAACCGCCGCCAGGCCGCGTAGCGCTCCAGCACGGCTTCCGCCCCGATATCCTCGCCCAGCCGCAGGGCCTCGACCAGCACCTGGGCCAGGGCGGCGGCGTCTTTCAGACCGAGGTTCAGGCCCTGGCCGGCGATCGGGTGCACCCCGTGCGCCGCGTCGCCGAGGATGGCGACGCGGGGGGCGCTCATCTGCTCGGCCAGCGCCAGGGCCAGAGGATAGACGAACACCGGCCCGACCACCTTCGGGGCGCCCAGGAACTCGCCAAAGCGCCGCTGCATGTGGGCGTGGACGATCTCCGGCCGGGCGCCGCGCAGCGCTTCGGCCTGGGCGGTTTTCTCGGTCCAGACCAGGCTGGCGCGCTGGCCGGTCAGCGGCAGGATGGCGAACGGGCCGCCCGGCAGGAAGTATTCGTGAGCCACGCCCTCGTGGTCCCGTTCCAGCTCGACCGTGGCGACCACGCCCGACTGGCCGTAGGGCCAACCGACGACGCCGATGCCGGCCTGCTGGCGGATGACGGAGGCCTTGCCCTCCGCCCCGACGACCAATGGCGCTTTCAACACCCGCCCGTCGGCCAGGGTGACCAGGGCGGCGGCGGGCGTCACCTGTAGCGAGGCGACCTTGGCCGGCGCCAGCACGGTGAGGCCCGGCGTGACCTCGACGGTCCTGGCCAGCCCCGCCCGGATGCGGCGGTTCTCCAGCATGTAGCCCAGCGGCTCGCCGCCGGAGACGTCGCCGATCTCGGCCGAATCGAAGCGCAGGAAGGCCGAGCCCGGACGGGAGGCGGCGGCCCCGGGGCTGGTCCCGTCGGTGACCAGGATCTGCTCGATCCGCTGGGCGTGCGGCTCAAGCTCCTCGCCGGCGCCGAGCGCCTTCCACTGCCGGAAGCTGGCGTAGGCGATGGCGCTGGAGCGGCCGTCGAAGGTGGGGGCCAATTGGGCGTCGAACGGGGCCGGGTCGACGAGGATGGCGGTCAGGCCGGCGCTGGCCAGGGCCAGGCCGAGGGTGGCGCCGGCCATGCCCGCCCCGGCGATGATGACATCCGCGTCCACGGGGGCGTCCGGGAGGCTGTCCGAGGCTGTGTCGCTCATGATCGGGATATGGGCCGGAGGCTTGCGGCTGTCCAGCGGACCGCTAGAGGCCGAACGCCGCCGACACGATCTTCCCATCCGGCGTCAGCGCCGCCCGCTTCATGCCCTGGCTGACATAGGGCATGGCGATCGTCCCGTCGGCCGCCACGGCGATCAGGCCGCCGTCGCCGCCCATGGCCGCGATCTCGCCGAGCACGGCGTCGGCCGCCCCGGCCAGCGACTGCCCGCCGAAGCGCATGCGGTGGGCCAGCTGGGCCGCCGCCGCCACCTTGACGAAGTACTCGCCCTGGCCGGTGCAGCTGACCGCCACCGTGCCGTCGGCCCAGCAGCCGGCGCCGATGATCGGGGTGTCGCCGACCCGGCCGGGCATCTTGCCGAACACGCCGCCGGTCGAGGTGCAGGCGGCCAGCCGGCCCTCGCCGTCGCGCACCACGCAGCCGACGGTGCCGTGGGCCAGGGTCCCGGGCGGATGATTGTCCTCGAAGGTCCCGGCCCGGGTGAACCAGGCCTCGGGATCGGTGATCCGGGCATAGCCCCGCGCCGCCGCCAGTCCGGCCGCGCCACTGCCGGCCAGCATCACATGCTGCGTCCGCTCCAGCACCTCCCGCGCCACGGCGATCGGGCTCTCGAACCCCTCCAGCGCCGCCACGGCCCCGCAGCGCAGCAGCGCCCCGTCCATGATCGCCGCATCCAGCTCATAGACCCCGTCGGTGTTGGGCGAAGCGCCCCGGCCGGCGACATAGAGGCCCGAGACCTCCAGTTCGCGGGTGATCGTTTCGGCCACGTCCAGGGCGCTCATGCCGGACTGCAGCATGTCGCGGCCGGCCTCGACCTGGCCGCGCATGTGGTCGATCTCCTTGCTGTAGTCCCGCCCGGCCCTGGCCCCGGCGCCGCCGTGCAGAACGAGACTCAAACAATTGTTCGCCATCACGGGCCTCCGGCCTTATGAACGTTTCAACGGCGGCGATAGCCTCTGTCGCCTCAACAGAAAAGCGGGAGAGTTGGCATGAAGGCAGTGCTGAGCAAGGTCGTGGGTGGTCCTGAGACCCTGGTGGTCGAGGATGTCGCCGAGCCGACCGCCGGTCCGGGGCAGGTTCTGCTGTCGGTCAAGGCCTGCGGGGTCAACTATCCCGACGTCCTGATGATTCAGGACATGTACCAGTTCAAGCCGCCGCGCCCCTTCTCGCCGGGCGGTGAAGTCTCTGGCGTCGTCAAGGCGCTGGGCGACGGCGTGACGAACGTCAAGATCGGCGACCGGGTGCTGGCCAGCACCGGCAGCGGCGGCATGGCCGAGGTCGTGGCGCTGGACGCCGGACGCCTGACCCCCATCGCCGACGCCATGCCCTTCGACGAGGCGGCGGCCTTCATGATGACCTACGGCACCAGCTGGTACGCCCTGAAGGATCGCGGCCGGCTGCAGCCGGGCGAGACCCTGCTGGTGCTCGGCGCCGCCGGCGGCGTCGGCCTGGCGGCCGTCGAGCTGGGCAAGGCCATGGGCGCGCGGGTGATCGCGGCGGCCTCCAGCCAGGAGAAGGTCGACCTCGCCATCAAGCACGGGGCCGAGTCCGGCGTCGTCTATCCCACCGGCCCCTTCGACAAGGAGGGCGCCAAGGCGCTCGGCCAGCTGTTCAAGGACGCCTGCGGCCCCAAGGGCTGGGACGTGGCCTATGACGCGGTCGGCGGCGACTATGCCGAGGCGACCATCCGCGCCGCCGGCTGGGGCGGCCGCTTCCTGGTCATCGGCTTCCCGGCCGGCATTCCCAAGGTGCCGCTGAACCTGACCCTGCTGAAGAGCTGCGACATCGTCGGCGTCTTCTGGGGCGCGGCCGTCGCCCGCGATCCCAAGGCGCACCAGGAAAACGTCAAGCAGCTCATGGACATGTACGCCGAGGGCAAGATCAAGCCCTACGTGTCCGAGACCTTCAGCCTCGCCAAGGCCGGCGACGCCATCGCCCACCTGGCGGCCCGCAAGGCCATGGGCAAGGTAGTCGTCGTCACGGAATAGGGAGCTCCCTGCCCCATCGAGGGGGAGGGCTTCAGAGACGGCCCGCACCCCCGGCCAACGGGGGGCGGGCGGATGAACAACGGGAAGGGAAGTGTCATGGTCGGAAGGCTCGAGGGCAAGGTGGCGGTGATCACCGGCGGGGCGTCGGGGATCGGGCTGGGGACGGTCGAGCTGTTCGTGGCCGAGGGCGCCCGCGTCATCGCCGCCGACCTGCAGGATGAAAAAGGGGCGATGCTGGAGAAGCGCTTCCCCGACACCGTCCGCTACGCCCACTGCGACGTCACCGCCGAGGCCGACATCGCCAAGGCCATCGGCCTGGCGGCCAGCGAATTCGGCGGCCTCGACATCCTGTTCAACAACGCCGGCCACGGCGGCACCACCACCGGCATCGTCGACATGGACGCCGCCGGCTGGGACGCGACCTTCGCCTTGCTGGTGCGGGGGCCGGCGCTGGGGATGAAGCACGCCCTGCCGCTGATGCAGACGCGGGGCGGGGGCAGCATCATCAACACCGCCTCCATCGCCGGGCTGCAGGCGGGCTTCGGGCCGGTGGCCTACAGCGCCGCCAAATGCGCCGTCATCCACATGAGCCGCTGCGCCGCCGCCGAGCTCAGCCCGCAGAAGATCCGCGTCAACGCCATCTGCCCGGGCCTGATCGCCACCTCCATCTTCGGGGCCAGCATGGGCATGCCGCGCGAGGTCGCCGACCAGATGGCCGCCCAGGTCGCCGAGATCGGCCACAAGGTGCAGCCCTACCCGAAGTCGGGCGCCGCCGAGGACATCGCCCGCGCCGCCCTCTACCTGGCCTCGGACGACAGCGTCTTCGTCACCGGCACCCATCTGGTGGTCGACGGCGGCATCACCATCGGCGGTCGCGGCAGCTGGGATCCGAACGTCGGCTCGCCGATCCTGGAAGCCCTCGGCATCACTCCGGAGCAGGCGCAGCAGATGCGCGCCGCCGTGTTGGCGCAACAGGCCGGATGAGCGGACGGCCGGCCCCCGACGTCCGGCCGAGGCTGGACGCGAGCCTGAGGCCGGAGGCCTTCGCCCCGGTTCTGGCCCGGTTCGGCCGGCTGCACCTGCCGGGACTGTTCACGCCCGACACCGCCGGGCGCATCGCCGAGGCCCTGGCCGCCGACCAGCCCTGGGTCCGTTCGCTGCGGGCCTCCGGCTCGGTGGGCGACATCACCGGCGAGGCCTGGGACGCCATGACGCCGGCGCAGCGCCAGGCCTGGCACAGCCTGCTGGTCCAGGGGGCCAACGGCTCGGTGCAGTACCAGTTCGACAGCCGGCGGATCAGCGATCTGGTCGAGGCCGGGCAGCGCAGCGGCGGCGTCCTGGCCGCCATCGACGCGGTCTACGACTGGCTGAACAGCGCCGCCGGGCTGGACTTCCTGCGGCGGCTGACCGGCGATCCGACCTGCGCCTACGTCGACGCCCAGGCGACACGCTACCGGCCCGGCGACTTCCTCGGCCGGCACCACGACGACGAGCCCGGCAAGCGACGGCTGTATGCCTACGTGCTCAACTTCACCCCGGCCTGGCGGCCCGACTGGGGCGGCGTCCTGCAGTTCCTCGACGCCGACGGCCACGTGGCCGAGGGTTACAGCCCGGCCTTCAACGCCCTCAATATCTTCAAGGTGCCGCAGGATCATTGCGTGTCCTCGGTGGTTCATCATGCGCCGTTCAATCGTCTTTCGATCACCGGCTGGATCCGGAGCCGCCGTGGTTGACCTCAAAGCCCTGACCGACCGTCTCGACGCCCGTCCGGCCGTCCGCTGATGCCCGAAGAGCTGCCTCCGCTCGGGGCCGCCGGCCGGGCCCGCGCCGCCTATCGCGGCCTGACGCCCAACCTGCGCGGGGCCCTGTGGATGCTGGCCTCGGCCATCGGCTTTACGGCCATGACCAGCCTGATCAAGGTGCTGGGCTCGGACTATCCGGCCGCCCTGCAGACCTTCTACCGCTCGGCCGCCGGGCTCGCGATCCTGCTGCCGATGATCCTGCGGGACGTGCGGGGCGCCTTCCGCACCACGCGGCTGGGCATCCTGCTGTTCCGCTCGGGGGCGGGGACGGTGGCCATGATCCTCAGCTTCTACGCCTTCCAGAAACTGCCCCTGGCCGAGGCCAATGCGCTCAGCTTCACCCGCACCCTGTGGCTGGTGCCGCTGGCCTTCTTCATCCTGCGCGAAAGCCTTGGCGGCTGGCGGATCGGGGCGGCGCTGGTCGGGTTCGCCGGGGTCTGCGTCATGCTGGCGCCGGGCTTCGGCCAGGGCGGCCACGGCTTCGGCATGGCCCAGTTCGCGGCCCTGGCTTCGGCGGCGCTGTTCGCCATGACCATCACCGGCATGAAGGTGATGACCCGCGACCACAGCCCCTTCGTGCTGCTGGTCTATGCGGCAGTGCTCGGCGTCGTCTTCTCCATTCCCCCGGCCCTGTTCGTCTGGGCCTGGCCGACCTGGCCCGATTTCCTCCTTCTCTGCCTGATGGGCATCCTCGGGACCATCACCCAGGGTTGCTACATCAAGGGCATGCAGATCGGCGACGCCGCCGCCATGGCCCCGATCGACTACACCCGGCTGGTCTTCACCGCCTTCGTCGGCTTCGTGGTCTTCGCCGAGGTCCCGACCTGGACCACCCTGCTGGGGGCCCTCATCGTCGTCGTCTCGACCCTGGTCATCACCTGGCGCGAGCAGCGGGCCGGCAGGCTGGAACGCGAAATGCGCGAGCGGGAACTGGACCAGCCCGCCAACTGAAGTTCTCGCAAAAGCGGTATTGACTCAAAAACCCGTGTCGCACGAACTGTCGGCCATCTTCGGGAGGACGACATGACCACCACCGGCTACGACCAATCGGCCTATCCGGGCGATTCCTGGATGCAGTGGCTGCGTTCGGACAGTCCGATCGCCGTCACCGGCTTCTACCTGGCCCCGGCGCCCTATCACTCCGACACCAGCTGGATGCCGACCCGCGCCAGGCTGGCGGCGGCCGGCTGGGGCTTCCTGCCGGTCTTCGTCGGCCTGCAGGACGGGGCCTCGTCCCTGAGCGGCTCGCGGGGAACGACCGACGGCCAGTCGGCGGCCAGCCTGATGCGCAGCGCCGGGTTCGCCTCCGGCTCGACGGTGTTTCTCGACATCGAGACCGGCGGGCCGATCTCGGGGCCGTTCGAGGCCTATATCGACGCCTGGGTCGCCGCCGCCGACGGGGCCGGCTTCACGCCTGGCATCTACTGTTCGCACAACCTGATCAGCTGGGCGCAGCCGAAGGTGAGCCGGATCTGGAGCTTCCATATTCCCGACGCCGGGGGCCAGACCTTCGATCCGGGCAACCTGCCGACCGGCTCCCTCGACGCCGGGGCGGTGGCGACCCAGTACCGCCAGAACGTCTATCTGGAGGGCTACGCCCACGCCGCCGTCGACCTGAACGTCTGCGCCGCCGCCGATCCGTCCAGGCCCTAGGCGTTCGGCGGACATATTGTCGAAAGCCCCGGCGGGCCGGGGCTTTCAGAGCCTCGAGGTGATCCACAGGGAGAGGAATCGCTCCGCGAAGAGCAGCTGGGCGCCGAAGTAGAGGAACCAGATCGTCCAGGCCGTCAGGCGGGCCGAGCCGAAGACCTTGAAGCCCCGGAACATGTCGGCGGCGAGGACGGCGTCGGAGGCCATGAACAGCAGGGCGGCGACAGCGAGGTGGGCGCCGTGGCGGGAGACGGTCAGGCTGGCCACGACCATGGCGCTGATCACTGCCACATAGGCGACCACCGGCCAGCGCATGTCACCGAGCCCGCCCCACAGCCAGCGCAACATCCCCAAGGCCGCGGCGACCACGAAGGCGGCCGTGATCCAGCCGGCGAGGCCGAGCGATGGCTCGCCCCAAGGGTCGGGGACCGGGATGAGGAACATGGCCACATAGGCCACATGGCCAAGCAGGAAGGCGACCAGCCCCGGCAGCAGCCAGCGTTTGGGATCGCCGGCCAGGAAGCCGTCGCCGATGGCGCAGAGGGTCAGGGCGATGGCGGCGGCCCCGCTGATCCAGCCGGTGCTGCGCAGGAAGGCGGCGAAGCGGGGATCGGCGGCCGGCTGGATCGTGCTGACATCGCCCAGCCACATGGAGAGGCCGAACAGGGCCAGCGATCCCACGGCCATCATCTTGACGATGGTCCGCACGGCGGACGGTGGGCGGGTGGCGAGGACCAGGCCGTAGGTCAGGCCGGCGGCCAGCGAGACCAGGAGGGAGACTGTGCCGCCGTTGAAGACCATGACCCGCTCCAGCCTAGAGGGGAGAGGAGACGGCGCGCCGGGGTTGGCGTCAAGGTTGTCGGTCAGCCGATGAAGATAGCCCACATCCCGACGGTCATGACGCTAAGGATCAACAGCACCCAGCTCAGGATCCAGGCCATACGGCCGGTCAGACCTTGCCAGTTCGCCCGGCCCATGCCGCGCAGCCCGGCCGCGACCCTGTCCGCTACGGTGAAGGTGACGGTCAGGAACACGAAGACGCTTGTCTCGGCGCCAGACAGCAATATCCCGCCCAGAATGACCAGGCCGGCTGTCCCGACCAGCAGCAAGACGTCGAACAGCCGTCCATCGAATCGCCGCCAGGCCAGCAGAACAGCCAGGCCGGCCGGAATGCCCAGATAGCCGCCAAGCACGGGTTCCCAAGCGAATGTCAGCCTGCCGTCGTCCATCAGACGGTAGACCTGGACGCTGGCGACGAGGGGCAAGGCCAGCACCGCCAGTCCGGAGGTCGCCATCGCGGCGACACTCATCGCCGGTGAGCGGCCGGCGATCGGCATCAGGGCTTCGGACAGCAGGCGCAGAAAGCTGATGGCCAGCAAGGCGCCGCCGACGGCGGCCACGACAGGAGCGACTAGATGGAACCGCGCCGGAAGGTCCCGAACGGGTCCGGTCGATAGCAGGTCGTTCAACACCAGCAAGGTCGTCAACAGCAGCCCAGGCGCGAGGCGAAGGACCGACAGGTCAATTTCGCGGTTGAACGCATTGAGCCTGCGCGGCGCCAAGGTCGCCAGCAGCGCCAGGATCATCAGGAAGGAGACGGCGCTGTCTGGTCCGCCGCAGAAGCAGGTGATCGGGTTCAGCTTGCCGCCATGGCTATCGATGACAGGCGGCGCCTTGCCTTCCGCCGGCGAGAGTTCGCCTGTGATGGGCTGCGCGGCGGGCGTAACGGCATAGGCCAAATGCGTCTCCCTCCAGATCGAGAGATTACGTGCCTAATTTTTTATAATTGTCAAACGACGCTACTTGCCGTCCGGATCGAGGAACTTCCGCGCCGCCGCCCGGTGACGGTCCTTGATGTTCTTGCCGACGATGGCCAGCAGGGCGGCGATCACGGCCGCGTCGTCAGTGAAGCCGACCCCGACCAGGACATCGGGGATGACATCCGTCGGCAGGACGAAATAGGCGAGCGCCGCCATCATCATCCCCTTGGCCGCCAGCGGCGTCTCGGGGTCGCGGGCGCACCACCAGACGCTCAACACGTCGTCGAGGAACGGCACCTTCGAGGCCACCTTGCGGACCTTGGGCCAGAAGCCCTCGCGGACGCGGATTTCGTTGACCCGAAGGGTTTCGGGGACGAGCGCCTTCGACCGATCGATAATCTGATCAGGCTTGACGTTGGGTGACGGCTTGGCTTTCGCGCTCACGGGGCTAAACCCTCTCCTCGAAGCTCTAATTCAACACGATCTCGATGGGAGACGTCCATGAAACTCGATAGTTCCATTTCCGCCGTAGTCACCGGCGGCGCCTCCGGCCTTGGCGAAGCCACCGTCCGCGCCCTCGTCGCCCAGGGCGTCAAGGTCGCCATCTTCGACCTCGACCGCCAGCAGGAGCGCGGCGAAGCCCTGGAGAAAGAACTGGGCGTCACCTTCTGCGCTGTCAACGTCACCAGTGACGAAGACGTCGACGCCGGTTTCGAAAAGGCCCGCGCCGCCAACGGCCAGGAACGCATCCTGGTCAACTGCGCCGGCACCGGCAACGCCGCCAAGACCGCCAGCCGCGACAAGACCACCGGCGCCATCAAGCACTTCCCGCTGGCCCACTTCGACATGATCATCCAGATCAACCTGATCGGCACCTTCCGCTGCATCGCCAAGTCGGCGGCCGGCATGCTGACCCTGGAGCCGCTGGAAGACGGCGAGCGCGGCGCCATCGTCAACACCGCCTCGGTCGCCGCTGAAGATGGCCAGATGGGCCAGGCGGCCTATTCGGCCTCCAAGGGCGGCGTCGTCGGCATGACCCTGCCGATCGCCCGCGACCTGATGAGCGAAGGCATCCGCGTCAACACCATCCTGCCGGGCATCTTCAACACCCCGCTGATGAACGCCGCTCCGGAAGCGGTGAAGCAGGCGCTGGCCGCCAGCGTGCCCTTCCCCAAGCGCCTCGGCCTGGCCGACGAATATGCGTCCCTGGCGCTGCAGATGATCACCAACGGCTACTTCAACGGCGAAGACGTCCGTCTCGACGGCGCCATCCGCATGGCGCCGCGCTGATCTGAGCGCGTCATCCTCGGGCTTGTCTCGAGGACCTACGGCTTCGCCGCCGCGATCCTTGACGGATCGCGGCGGCGTTTTCGTTTCTACGTCCCGGGTTCGCGCCCTGCCTCGCCGTAGGTCCTCGGGACAAGCCCGAGGATGACGGTGGCGGGTGGATTATTGCCTCAGGTCTTCCGGCCGCACGATGCCGGGGCCGAGGTTGTCGACCACCTCGCGGGCCTGGAAGCTCTGCTCGGACGGGGCCGGCGAGCGGCCCTTGTACATGACGATCTCGGCGTTGGCCTCGAAGCGGGTGACCGTCCGCATGTCCATGTCATCGGCCCAGAAGCGGTTGCTGTACCAGGGATCCCAGGCGCGCCAGCCGTAGCGGGGGCCGAAGTAGCGCCAGCTCGGGCGCCAGTAGCCATAGCCATAGCCGAAGCGGCTGCCCGGGGCGGGATCGTAATAGGTGCGGCTGTCGCGGTTGACCTCGCGGTCGGCCAGGACGAAGCCGTCATAGCCCTGGGTCAGGGTCAGCTCGGCGGCGCGGAACAGCAGATATCGCTCGACGGTGTCGCGGCTGGTCAGGCTGTTGCCCGAGAACCCGACCTTGAAGCGGTTTTCGGCGATCCGGTAGTCGGTGTAGCCGCCGGAGGTCGACTGGCCCCGGACGTTGGGTTGGTATGGTGTTGCGGTGGCGCAGGCGGCAAGGCCGCTTGTCGCCAGGATTGCGGCGATTGCCGCGGCCCTTGCGAAGTTCATCGCGCATCTCCTGTTCCGGCTTCAAATATTGGACGGCCGGTGGCGTCCCTCAAGGGCGTAACTCCGCATGGTGTTGGGAAGTTGCGCGGGGTCGGGGGGCCGACATTGGGCCCCGGACCGTCGCCCTAGCCGCGCAAGGCGATCAGCAGGGCCGCCAGGATCAGCAGGGCGCCGACCAGCAGGCGAAAGCCGCGGCGGAATCGCGGCCGGGTCATGAACACCGCCAGAGCGGCGCCGCCCAGCCCGTAGGCGGTCATGGTGATCATGTCCATGCCGACCATGGCCACCGCGAAGGTCGCCATCTGGGCCGGCATGGGGCGGGCCGGATCGACGAAGGGCGGCAGGACGGCGGCGAAGAACAGCAGGGCCTTGGGGTTGGACAGCTTCACGACGAAGCCGTCGCGGAAGGCCGTGCGCTCGAGGTGGGTCTGCGGCGTCTGGCTGTCGGGAGAGTTGCGGACGCCGCTGAGGATCGAGGAGAGGCCCAGCCAGGCGACGTAGGCGGCGCCCGCCAGGGCCAGGACGTGGA
>SDZP01000403.1 GCA_004144935.1 Caulobacteraceae bacterium
ACTTCGACATGCTCAAGCGCAGCCTCAACGTCGGCTTCTCCGGCGGTGAGAAGAAGCGGATGGAAATCTTCCAGATGGCGATGCTGTCGCCGCGCTTCCTGATCCTCGACGAGACCGATAGCGGCCTGGACATCGACGCCCTGAAGATCGTCGCCGGCGGGGTCAACGCCATGCGCGGGCCCGACCGCGCCATGCTGGTGATCACCCACTACCAGCGGCTGCTCGACTACATCAAACCGGACCGCGTGCACGTGCTGTCGGCCGGCCGCATTGTCGCCTCGGGCGGACCTGAGCTGGCCCATCAGCTCGAGGCCGAAGGCTACGATAAGTACGGGAAGGCCGCGTGAGCCTCTCGACCGCCCTTCGCACCGGTGATCTCGCCGAGCTGCCGTCGCGCCGTGACGAGGACTGGCGCTGGACCGACCTGCGCGGCCTGATCCGCAAGGTTCCGGCAGCCTCACCGGCCGCCACCGTCGCGCCCGGCGGTCCCTTCGCCGGCCTTGGTCTGGCGCTGACCGTGGTCAACGGCCGGGCCGACGGACCGTCGACGATCGTCGCCGAGGGGGAGGGCGACCAGCTCACCGCCCTGCGCTTTGTCTCCACCAGCGCCGGTACGGGTCACCACGCCCGCGTTCGGATCGAGGTGAAGGCCGGCGCCCGGCTGACCCTGCTGGAAAGCTATGAGGGTCAGGCGACGGGCTACATCGCCAGCACCGAGCTCGACATCACCCTGGGCGACGGCGCCCAGCTGGAACGCATCGTGCTGGCCGCGGACGACGCCGAGGCCATCAACGTCTCGACCGCCAGCGTCGCCCTGGCCGCCGACGCCCGCTTCAGCCAGACCGTGCTGACCACCGGCGCCCGCCGCCAGCGGCTGGAGACCCGGGTCGCCCACCCGGGCGCCGGCGCCAGCGTCCGTCTCGACGGCGCCTATCTGCTGGAGGGCCAGCGCCACGCCGACCTGACCACGGCCGTCACACACGGCGGCGTCGACGGGACCACCGCCCAGCTGACCAAGGGCGTCGTTCGCGACCAGGCGCGCGCCGTCTTCCAGGGCCGCATCGTCGTCGAGCCCGGCGCCGATCGCACCGATGCGCGCATGCGCCACCAGGCTCTGATCCTGTCTGAACGGGCCGAGGTCGACGCCAAGCCCGAACTGCTGATCTTCGCCGACGACGTGCAATGCGCCCACGGCAACACGATCGGCGCGCTGGACGAGGACGCCATCTTCTACGCCATGCAGCGCGGCCTGCCCGCCGACCGGGCCCGGGCCATGCTGACCGCCGCCTTCGTCGGCGAGGTCATCGACCGCATCGAGCACGAGGGCGCCCGCGCCGTCGCCCTGGCCTGGGCCGAACAGCAGCTGGGCGAGCTGTGATGGCCTTCGACGCCCCCTTTGATGTTGCCGCCGCCCGCGCCCAGTTCCCGATCCTGTCGCGGACGGTCAACGGCAGGCCGCTGGTCTACCTCGACAACGCCGCCAGCGCCCAGAAACCGCGCGCGGTGATCGACGCCATGGTCGGGGTCATGGAGGGCGGCTACGCCAACGTCCACCGTGGACTGCACACCCTCTCCAACGAGGCCACCGATGCGTATGAAAAGGCTCGCAAATCGGTCGCCCGCTTCCTGAATGCCGGCGAGGGCGAGGTCGTCTTCACCAAGGGCGGCACCGAGGCCATCAACCTGGTCGCCAACACCTTTGGCCAGTCGCTGGGGGAGGGGGACGAGATCCTCGTCACCCAGATGGAGCACCACTCCAACATCGTCCCCTGGCACCTGCTGCGCGAGCGCCAGGGCGTGGTCCTGCGGTTCGCGCCGGTGACCGAGGGCGGCGAGTTGGACCTCGCCGCCACGCTGAAGCTGATCGGCCCGCGCACCCGGCTGGTGGCCGTCACCCACATGTCCAACGTCCTGGGCACGATCAATCCGGTGAAGGCCATCACCGAGGCCGCCCACGCCGCTGGCGCCCTGGTGCTGATCGACGGCTGCCAGGGCGCGGTCCACACCATTGTCGACGTGAAGGCGCTGGACTGCGACTTCTACGTCGCCACCGGCCACAAGCTCTACGGCCCGACCGGCATCGGCATCCTCTATGGCAAGGCCGAGCGGCTGGCGGCCCTGCCGCCTTACCAGGGCGGCGGCGAGATGATCGGCACGGTCACCGAGGATGCCATCACCTACGCCGAACCCCCCATGCGGTTCGAGGCCGGCACGCCGCCGATCATCGAGGCCATCGGCCTGGGCGCCGCGGTCGACTGGATGACGGCCTTCGACCGCGAAGCCGTCGCCCGCCACGAACGCGCCCTCTACGACCGGGTCATCGAGCGTCTCGACGGCGCGAACTGGCTGCGCATCCTCGGCACGGCCCCGGACAAGGGCGCCATCCTGTCGTTCACCGTCGAGGGGGCGCACGCTCACGACATCGCCCAGATCCTCGACAAACAGGGCGTCGCGGTGCGCGCCGGCACCCATTGCGCCGAGCCTCTGATGGCCCGTTTCGGAGTCACCGCGAGCGCGCGGGCCTCCTTCGCCCTATATAACACCCTGGACGAGGCCGATGCGTTTGCCGACGCGCTGGTCAAAGCCCGCAGCTTCTTTGCCTGAGACATCATGACCGAGATCGCCGCCCCGACGCCGTTGACCCAGCAAGAGCTGGACGTGCTCACCGACAAGCTGGTCGAGCAGCTCAAGACCGTGTTCGACCCGGAAATCCCGGTCGACATCTATGAGCTGGGCCTGATCTACAAGGTCGATGTCTCGGACGACAAACACGTCGCCATCGACATGACCCTGACCGCCCCCGGCTGTCCGGTGGCCGGCGAGATGCCCGGCTGGGTCGAGGACGCCATCATGGAATTGCCGGACATCAAGTCCTGCGTCGTCGAGCTGGTCTTCGATCCGCCGTGGGACCCGTCCCGCATGTCGGACGAAGCCAAGCTCCAGCTGAACATGTTCTGACCCATGGAAATTGCCGCCACCCCCCGCGCCCGCCGACCTCGCCCGAAGGTCGTCACGCTCAGTGACAGCGCCGCTGTGCGGGTGAAGGAAATCATGG
>SDZP01000404.1 GCA_004144935.1 Caulobacteraceae bacterium
ACCCATCAGCAACCCCTTCAGGTTTGAAACGGACCGGTAAGCCCCACACGAACCGGCCCTATATCTTGTGTCCGGCAGGTCATTTCGACCGCCTCACTACTAGATATCGTAAACCTTTTGTTAAGACACACAATGGGTGGCAATGATTCTGTCCACAGGATCAATATGTTGAATCGGCGTTCGCCGAACCGTCACGGTCCGGCGCAGGCCGCAGGCGCTTGCACAACGGCGGCGGCGCGCGCATCTGAGGGCGCATGAAGGATATGGCCGCAGCCCCCACTCCGCCCC
This sequence comes from Caulobacteraceae bacterium, assembly GCA_004144935.1. Taxonomy (GTDB): domain Bacteria; phylum Pseudomonadota; class Alphaproteobacteria; order Caulobacterales; family Caulobacteraceae; genus Caulobacter. Next base: position 289 of record SDZP01000404.1, read on the forward strand.
TGCCGCGCGACTACGCCGGCTTCAACTGGACGGGGTTCTACACCCTCTACCTCAAGGAGGTCCGGCGGTTCTGGAAGGTCGGGATGCAGACCGTGGCCGCGCCTGTGGTGACCAGCCTGCTGTACATGATGGTCTTCGTGGTCGCCGTGAAGGGCGCCGCGCCGCCGATCGACGGGGTCGCCTTCGCCACCTTCGTGGCGCCGGGCCTGATCATGATGACCATCCTGAACAACGCCTTCGCCAACTCCTCCTCCAGCCTGCTGCAAGCGAAGATGATGGGGCTGACGTCGGACTTCATGACCCCGCCGCTGTCGCCGCTGGAGCAGGTGATGGCCTTCAGCCTGGGGGCGGCGACGCGGGGCATCGTGGTTGGCCTGGTGACGGCCGTTGTGGTCGCCCTGCTGCCCAACGCCCACATGACCTTCGCCCAGCCCTGGGCCATCGCCTATTTCGGGGTCGGCGCGGCGCTGATCCTCGGCTTCGTCGGCATCCTGACCGGCCTGTGGTCGGAGAAGTTCGACCACCTGGCGGCGATCACCAACTTCCTGATCATGCCGATGACCTTCCTGTCCGGCACCTTCTACCTCGTCGACAAGCTGCCCGAGCCGTTCCGTTCGGCCAGCCATTTCAATCCCTTCTTCTATCTGATCGACGGCTTCCGCTATGGCTTCATCGGCCATGCCAACGGCAGCCTGACGGCCGGCATGCTGATGACGGCGGCCCTGGTCATCGGCCTGGCCCTGACCTGCTGGCTGCTGTTCCGGGCCGGCTGGCGACTCCAGTCCTAGAGGCTTCCGATGCGTAGGTTTCTGACCGGCCTGCTGGCCGCCTCCCTGTGCCTGGCCGGCGTACCGGCCTCGGCGGGAACGAAGGAGGATGTCGCCAGCTTCGTCCAGCCGACCCAGGAAGGGCGACTGGCGGCGCTTGAAGCGCTGCTCAGGCGCGAGGGGCTGGCCTACGAAATCCAGACCTTCGCCGGCGGTCCGGCCGGCAAGCCGATGCAGGGCGGCAACGTCGTGGTCACCCTGGGCAAGGGCAAGCGCGACATCCTGCTGACCGCCCATTACGACGCCAAGGTCCTGAAGGACGGAACCCTGGCCGGGGCGGTCGTCGACAACGCCGCCTCGGTGGTCGCCATCATCCAGGCCGCCAGGCAACTGAAGCCCGGCGCGATGAAGCATCGCCTGCGCATCGTCTTCTTCGACCAGGAGGAACTGGGGCTGCTGGGCGCCAAGGCCTATGCGGCCGGCCCGGACGGCAGGCGCGTGGCGGCGGTGATCAACTTCGACGTCAACGGCTACGGCGACACCCCCTTCTTCGCCGATCCCACGGATCCCGCCCTGGCCAAGGCCGTGCGCCATGCCTGCCTGGCGGCGGGCGAGGACTGCCTGGCCTTCGGCGCCTATCCGCCCAGCGACCACCTGGCCTTCCGCAAGGCCGGCGTGCCGGAGACCTCGATCAGCTACCTGCCGGCCCGCGAGGCGCACCAGCTGTGGCTGTTCACCCATGCCGGCAAGACCTCAGGGCTCGAGCCGGACTTCATGCCCCGCGTGCTCGGCCTGATCCATACGCCCGGGGACACCATGGCGGCGGTCGAGCCGGCGACGGTGGAGCGGGCCTCCGAGCTGGCGGTCGAACTGGTCAAGGCCGCCGACAAAGCGGTGAAATAGGCCCCAAAACATTGACATCGCGGCGGTCTCCCACGACAACGCAAAGCCTTCCGGTCCCGTAGCGAACCCGCTGCGGGGCTTTCACCTTTTGGGAGGCAACCTTGTCCACTCAACAGTCCGCCAAACCCGTCAACGACCACATCATGGGCGTCTACAACCGCGCCCCGCTGGCCGTCGAACGAGGCGAGGGCGTCCGACTGTGGGATGAGGACGGCCGCGAGTACCTGGACTGCGTGGCCGGCATCGCCACCAACGGGCTCGGCCACTGCCACCCCAAGCTGGTCGCGGCCCTGAAGGACCAGGGCGAGAAGCTCTGGCACACCTCCAACATCTTCCGCATCCCGGGCCAGGAGAAGCTGGCGACCCGGCTGTGCGAGGAGACCTTCGCCGACGTGGTGTTCTTCACCAACAGCGGCACCGAGGCCATCGAGTGCGCCCTGAAGACGGCCCGCAAGTATCACACCGCCAACGGCGCCCCTGAGCGGGTGGTCATCTGGGGCTTCGACGGCAGCTTCCACGGCCGCTCCTACGCGGCCATCAACGCGGCCGGTAACCCCGGCTACGTCGAGGGCTTCGGCCCGCGGCTGGAGAACTACAGCCAACTGAAGTGGGGCGACCACGAAGCCATCAAGGCGGCGATCGCCGATCCGACCACGGCGGCGATCATCGTCGAACCCGTGCAGGGCGAGGGCGGCGCTCGCGCCATGCCGGAGGTCTGCCTGCGCGGCCTGCGGGACCTGACCCGCGAGCACGGCGTGCTGGTGATCTTCGACGAGGTCCAGTGCGGCATGGGCCGGACCGGCCGCCTGTTCGCCCACGAGTGGGCCGAGGACGCCGCGCCCGACATCATGTGCGTGGCCAAGGCCCTGGGCGGCGGCTTCCCGGTCGGGGCCTGCCTGGCCACCGCCGAGGCGGCCAAGGGCATGACCGTCGGCGTCCACGGCTCGACCTTCGGCGGCAACCCGCTGGCCATGGCGGTGGGCTTGGCGGCGTTCGACGAGATCTCCAAGCCCGAGACGTTGGAGCACGTTCGCGACGTGGCCGGCTATTTCGTCCAGCAGCTGTCCGGTCTGGCCGACCGCTTCCCGGATGATCACCCAGGACGAGGCGCGGGAAGCCGTAGCCAAACTGGAGCAGGCCTGCGAGGTCGTTCGAGCCAAGGCGGCGGCATGAGCGAGATCCGGCACTTCATCGATCTCTGGAAGCTCGAGGCCTCGACCCTCCGGACCATTCTCGACGACGCCCATACCCGCAAGGCCAGCCGCAAGGGCTGGACGACCGGCATGGTCGACCATGACGCCCCGGCCAAGGGGCGACGGCTGGCGATGATCTTCGAGAAGCATTCGACCCGCACGCGGTTCTCCTTCGACGCCGCCATGGCGCAGCTGGGCGGGGCGACGCTGATCTCGACCGCGGCCGACATGCAGCTGGGCCGGGGCGAGCCGGTGGACGACACCGCCCGGGTCCTGTCGCGCATGGTCGACGGGGTGATGATCCGCGCCAACCGCCACGAGGACGTCCAGCTGTTCGCCCAGAACAGTAGCGTGCCGGTGATCAACGGCCTGACCGACAAGGGGCACCCCTGCCAGATCATGGCCGACCTCCTCACCTTCGAGGAGCGGCTGGGTCCGGTGCGGGGCAAGACCCTGGCCTGGATCGGCGACGGCAACAACGTCTGCGCCAGCTTCATCCACGCGGCCTCCAAGTTCGGGTTCAAGCTGAACATCGCCTGTCCGCCGCAGTACCATCCCGACCTGCACGACCTGGCCCGCGCGGCCGAGCAGCAGGGTCGGGTGGAGATGACGGACGACCCGGCGGCGGCGGTTCGCGGCGCCCATGCGGTGATCGCCGACACCTGGGTCTCGATGGGCGACGCCGACGGGGAAGCCCGGCTCGACGCTTTTGAGTCCTATCAGGTCGACGAGGCGCTGATGGACAAGGCGCACCAGGACGCGGTGTTCATGCACTGCCTGCCGGCGCACCGCGGCGAGGAAGTCACCGACGCGGTCATGGACGGGCCCCGGTCGGTGATCTGGGACGAGGCGGAGAACCGCATCCACGCCCAGAAGTCGATCCTGGCCTGGTGCTTCGGGGCTATCGGCTAAAAGCCCTCAAGGCTAGACGCGAAAAAGGGGCGGCTCCGGAAGGAGCCGCCCCAATTCATTTCAGGTCAGACGCTTACTGGGGAACCGGCGTCAGTTCCGGGGCGGCCGGGGCCGGGG
>SDZP01000405.1 GCA_004144935.1 Caulobacteraceae bacterium
GCACGCGGGTCTGGACGACGTGCTGCTGGTCTGCGCCACCGAGACCGTCACCGACGGCGATATCGAAACCTTCAGATCCGAACTGGCCGAGGTGCTGGCATGAGCATGAACAGCGTTGGACGCCCCACCACCCCGCAGGCCGAGACGGCCGCCGGCGGGTTCGCCAGCCTGACCGGCGGTCGCGGCCTGTTGCAGGACGAGGCCCTGATCTTCGAGATGGGCGGCTGGCAGAAGACCGGCGTCGACCTGCCGGCGGCCTCGATCTCCGCCGACGAGCTTGGCGACCTGGTGCGCAGCAATCCGATCGGCCTGCCGGGCCTCTCGGAGCCGGAAACGATGCGCCACTACGTGCGTCTCAGCCAGAAGAACCACGCCATCGACCTGGCGCTCTACCCGCTCGGCAGCTGCACCATGAAGCATAACCCGCGCCTCAACGAAAAGATGGCGCGCCTGGCCGGTTTTGCCGACATCCACCCGCTGCAGCCGCAATCGACAGTGCCTGGTGCGCTTGAGCTGATGGACCGCCTGGCCCGTTGGTTGAAGACCCTCACCGGCATGCCCGCCGTCGCCCTGACCCCCAAGGCCGGCGCCAACGGCGAGCTCTGCGGGATCCTGGCCATCCAGGCCGCCCACAGGGCCCGGGGCGACGAGGCCCGCAAGGTGGTGCTGGTCCCGACCAGCGCCCACGGCACCAACCCGGCCACCGCCGCCTTCGTCGGCTACAGCGTGCGCGAGATCGCTCAGACCGACGACGGCCGGGTGGACCTGGCCGACCTCGAGGCCAAGCTCGGCCCCGACGTGGCGGCCATCATGGTCACCAACCCCAACACCTGCGGCCTGTTCGAGCGCGACATCGTCGAGATCGCCCGCCTGACCCATGCGGCCGGGGCCTACTTCTACTGCGACGGGGCCAACTTCAACGCCATCGTCGGCCGCGTGCGGCCGGGCGATCTCGGCGTCGACGCCATGCACATCAACCTGCACAAGACCTTCTCCACCCCGCACGGCGGGGGCGGCCCGGGGGCGGGTCCGGTGGTGCTGAGCGAGGCGCTGGCGGCCTATGCGCCGACGCCCTGGCTGACCCACGGGCCGGACGGCCTCATCCTGCAGGAGGAAGCTGTCGCCGAGGCGGCCGGCGCCTTTGGCCGGATGAGCGCCTTCCACGGTCAGATGGGCATGTATGTGCGGGCCTACGCCTATATGCGCAGCCACGGCTCCGACGGGCTGCGACAGGTGGCCGAGGACGCGGTGCTGAACGCCAACTATCTTAAGGCGCGCCTTGGCGACCTGATGAGCCCGGCCTTCCCGGACGGGCCCTGCATGCACGAGGCTCTGTTCGACGACAGCTGGCTGGAAGGCACGGGCGTCACAACCCTCGACTTCGCCAAGGCGATGATCGACGAGGGATTCCACCCGATGACCATGTACTTCCCGCTGGTCGTCCACGGAGCCATGCTGATCGAGCCGACCGAGACGGAGTCGAAACAGGAGCTGGATCGGTTCGTCACGGCTCTGCGGGCCCTGGCCGAGGCGGCGAAGGCCGGCGACGCCGACCGCTTCAAGGGCGCGCCGCACCTGGCCCCCCTGCGGCGTCTGGACGAGACCCTGGCGGCGCGGAAGCCGAAACTCCGCTGGCGTCCGGAAGGGCCGGCGGCGATGGCGGCGGAGTAGGCTTCAGGCGGGGCGCCCGCATCGGGCGTCCCCGGGGCCATCGCCAGGTCACGTCCAGCGTTACAATTGGTTACAACCAAATCTGTCTTCGAATTCACATTATCCATAACCGCGCGGCCGGAAACGCCGGATTCCTTGCCCTGTATAGCTTTGCGCTAGGCCAGGACGGTCCGTGCGCAGATTTTCTAAGTAAACCTTCGGATTAAACCTTCTTAATTGGCCGGCTGGGCGCCTTTCCTTCACCCCGATAGACGCCATATGGCAGGACGAGGCTGAAGGACCGGATTGCCCGGGACGGCCAAGCAAGACCGTTCCGATGACCGCCCTGAGCCTCGCCCCGCCCGCACGTCGCCGCCCCGAAGCGAGCGATTTCCTGCGCCGGGTGAACAAGGCGGCGGGGATGACCCTGGGCTTCCTGATTATCGTGCTGGGCCTGTTGATCGCGCCGCTGCCGGGTCCTGGCGGCGTGCCGGTCATCACGCTGGGTCTGATCCTGGTGCTGCGCGCCAGCTACGGCGCCAAGCGCCTGTTCGTGAAGGCGGTGCGGCGCTGGCCGCGGGCGCTGTCGCCGGTCCGCCGGCTGTTGCGGCGCAACCCGCCCGTCCTGCAGATCTTCTGGCAGTCGCTGCTGCGCCTGGAACGGCTGATCGCCGGCAAGCGCCGGCACCCGGTGACGGGCCTGCGCCGGGCCTGGAAGGGCCACCGCCGCGCGGCGGCCTGATCCCTCAGGTGATGCCCTTTTCCCGGGCCTCGCGGATGGCCCGGGCAATGAGATAAGCGAAAACGTCGGTGTTCATCTGCGTCGTCGGCAGTCCAAGGTCGGCGCTCACCCGCACGATGATCGCCGCCGCCGCCTCGGCCCCGTCGTTCTTGTTGGCCATGACGGCGAGCCCGAAGGCAGTCATGGCGTCCCGGTCCGCCGGGGCAAGTCCGCGCCAGACCCTGTCCATCGCGCCCATGGCGATCTGGTTGCGCTCGCTGAGCATCAGCTCGGCCCCGCGCTCGACCAGGATCGCGCCGAGGATCTCGCCCGCCGCATAGTCCTCGTCGGCGCTGAAGTTACAGGCCTGGCGCAGCTTCAGCGTCAGCGCGTCGTCAACCTGGATTTCCTGCAACGACTCCAGGCCCTTGGCCCGGTAGCTGTCGAGAAGCTCGGTCTTGCGGGTTTGCGGCAGCGTCTTCCAGAGACAGTCGCCCTTGGGAGCGGCCGCAAGGGCCGGCGCGGCGAAGCTGGCCAGGCCGAGGGCGGTCAGCAGCAGAACAAGGCGGCGAAGGTGGGTCATGGCATCCTCTTGCGATGCCGCATCCTGAGCAACGCGCCGCGCCGACGCCACCCTCGAAAGGGGGTCAGCGGCCGGCGCAAACAAAAATGCCC
>SDZP01000406.1 GCA_004144935.1 Caulobacteraceae bacterium
ATATAGGACGAGTCCCGCCGGTTGGCGCGGGGGGCTGGTGACAGGTGATGGCGGCAGCTGTGGAGCGCCCTTCCCCTCAATGGGGGAAGGGTTGGGGATGGGGGTGTGGAACGGAAGCGCCCGGAAACACCGTGATGGGCTCGACGCCCATTTGAGTCCCACGCCGACGGGCCGGTGCGAGCACCCCCATCCCCGACCCTTCCCCCATCGAGGGGGAAGGGAGTCTGCTACGCCCCTTCGAGGTCGATGCCGCCGCGTTTCAGCTGGCCGACCAGGCGCAGGGTGTCCTGGTACTGCTGTTCGACCAGCCGCTTCTGGCCAGGCTCGGTCAGCTTGTCGGCGCAGGTGAGGATGCCGCTGCGGCTGACGCGCTTGACGAAGCCCTTCTCGATCAGCCGGCCGACGCAGCGGCGGGTGGTCTCGTAGGGCATGTGCAGGGAGCCGGCCAGGGCATGGACGCTGATCGGGCGGCGCAGGTCCTCCGGCATGACGGCGTCGAGGCCGGCGTAGCGGGCGGCCAGGGCCGGATCCTCGGTCAACGGCGCCAGGTTGGCCTGCAGGATGGCGATGTAGACGACGCTGAGCGCGTAGTCATGGTCCAGCCCCGCCGCCACGGCGATCATGGTGCGCAGGGTGTAGTCGCCGCCAAGCCGTGCCACGGCGCGCGCCTGAGTCCTGCGTAGCTCGTCTCGCGACCGCATGGTCGACCCCCGATACCTGGGATGAAATGGACGAACGCGTTAACGATCGTCTTTTAGTATACGCCGTTATGCGAACGACTGGGAGGCTTTCCGCTAGGTGAGGACATCCCCGCACCCACCAGCGTCGGCCATCCGACACTGTAGCCGACTCGGTTCCGTCACAAAGCGTCCGGTGGCTCAGTTTGGGCCAGAAGGTCGCGCTACTCGGCGGCCTGCAGGGCGGCGTTGGCGGCCTCGATCTGGGCGGCCTTCTGTTCGACCAGCTGGACGATGTGGTCGACCATGGTCTCGTTCGACTGCTTGTGGTCGGGCTTGCCAGCCATGTAGACCATGCCGCTGCCGGCCCCGCCGCCGGTGAAGCCCAGGTCGGTCATCAGCGCCTCGCCGGGGCCGTTGACCACGCAGCCGATGATGCTGAGCGACAGGGGCGTGGAGATGTGGGCCAGGCGCTCCTCCAGGGCTTCCACCGTCTTGATGACGTTGAAGCCCTGCCGGGCGCAGCTGGGGCAGGCGATGATGTTGACGCCGCGGTGGCGCAGACCCATCGACTTGAGGATATCGAAGCCGACCTTGATCTCCTCGACCGGGTCGGCGGCCAGGCTGACGCGGATGGTGTCGCCGATACCGGCCCACAGCAGCGCGCCGATGCCAATGGAGGATTTCACCGTGCCGGTGCGCAGGGCGCCAGCCTCGGTGATGCCCAGATGCAGCGGACAGTCGATGGCCTCGCTCAGCTGCTGGTAGGCGGCGATGGTCATGAAGATGTCGGAGGCCTTCACCGAGATCTTGAAGTCGTGGAAGTCGTGGTCCTGAAGGATGCGGGCGTGGCTGAGCGCGCTCTCGACCATGGCGTCGGGACAGGGCTCGCCGTATTTTTCCAGCAGGTCGCGCTCCAGCGAGCCGGCGTTGACGCCGATGCGCATCGAGCAGCCGTGGTCGCGGGCGGCCTGGATGACCTCGCGGACCCGGTCGGGGCTGCCGATGTTGCCGGGATTGATGCGCAGGCAGGCGGCGCCGGCCTTGGCGGCCTCGATGCCGCGTTTGTAGTGGAAGTGGATGTCGGCGACGATCGGCACGCTGGAGGCGCGGACGATCTGCGGCAGGGCGGCGGTGGACTCGACGTCGGGACAGCTGACCCGGACGATGTCGGCGCCGGCCTCTTCCAGGGCGCGGACCTGGTCGATGGTGGCCTGGGCGTCGGCCGTCAGGGTGTTGGTCATCGACTGCACGGCGATCGGCGCGTCGCCGCCGACCGGCACCTTGCCGACCATGATCTGGCGCGACTTGCGGCGGTCGATATGGCGCCAGGGGCGGAGGTGGGTGTGGTCGTGGCTCATGTGACGCGTAACCTAAGCCTTTCGAGGGCGTTTCCCAAGTGTATGGCGCGTCGCGGTGTCAGAACAACGACGCTGTCGGCCGTCCTGCTCAAGCGGGCTGCAAGGGGCGTTAGATTTATTCCCATTCATCCCGTAGGCTTTAAACGGCTAGGTCGACCGACACACCGGGGCGCACACCTTGAACGAACTTTTCCTGACCTTCCTGCTTTTCGTCGCCGTGGGCTTCGGGGCCCAGCTCGTCGACGGGGCGCTGGGCATGGCCTATGGCGTCATCTCCTCGACGGTCCTGCTGGCCTTCGGCGTGCCGCCGGCCACGGCCTCGGCCTCGGTGCATGCGGCGGAGGTGTTCACCACCGCCACCTCGGCGGTGTCCCACGTGGCCCACAGGAACGTCGACTGGAAGATGTTCGTGCCGCTGGCCATCGCCGGCGTCATCGGCGGCGTGGTCGGGGCCTTCGTCCTGACCTCCATCGACGGCAATACGGTGAAGCCCTTCGTCGTCGCCTACCTGGCGGTCATGGGCCTGATCATCCTGTGGCGGGCCTGGAAGGGTCCGGGGACCAAGTCGACCTCGCCCAAGCTGCTGGCCCCGCTCGGCCTGATCGGCGGCTTCTGCGACGCGGTCGGCGGCGGCGGCTGGGGCCCGACGGTGACCAGCGCCCTGGTCGGCACCGGCACCTCGCCGCGCTATTCCATCGGCACGGTCAACACCGCCGAGTTCTTCGTCACCGTGGCCATCTCGGCAACCTTCGTCTTCGCCCTGGTGACGGGCAACTGGAAGGATGCAGATGGCATCGTCCAGCATGCTTCAGCCGTGGCCGGCCTGGTGGTCGGCGGCGTCGTCGCCGCGCCGCTGGCCGGTTGGGTGGTCAAGATCATTCCGGTGCGGACCTTCACCTGGATGGTCGGCTTCCTGGTGCTGGCGCTCTGCCTCTATCAGGGCCTGAAGCTCTTCAAGATCATCTGACGGCTGACTATATGGGGCCCATGCG
>SDZP01000060.1 GCA_004144935.1 Caulobacteraceae bacterium
CGCGACACCGACCGCTTGCGCAGCCTGGTCCGCTCGCTTGAAGCGGTCAGCCCACTAGCCACGGTCGCGCGCGGCTATGCCCTGATCAGTCGCGAGGTCGCCACCCTGGGCGCGGCCTGGCTCGTCCACCGCTATCAGAAGTAGGGCTTTGCCGATGTCAGACCGCGCGCAAATGATGGCCGACCTGAAGGCGATGATCGTGCGCGAGTGCGACAAGGAAGAGATGGACCCCAGCGAGATCGGCGACGACGAGCGCCTGATCGGCGGCGACCTCGACCTCGACAGCCTCGACGCCCTGCAGATCAGCATGGCCGTCAAGGAACACTACGGCGTGCGCATCGAAGGCGGCCCCGACGCCCGCAAGGCCTTGGCCTCGATCAACGCCCTGGCCGACTTCATCGAGGCCGAGCGCGGCAAGACCCGATGAGGCGCGCCTGGTTCCACGGGGCCGGGCTGCACACCACGCTCGGCGCCACCCTGCAAGACAATCTGGACGCCCTGCCCGCAGGCCCGCCACCGCCGGGGACCACCGCCGTGCCGCTGGGCGAAGGGATCGAGCAGGTGCCCAGCATGCTGCTCGCCGGCCTGCCGCTGGCCGACGTCGAGACCCGCCTGTGGCGCGCCATCGAGCCGGTGATCGAGGCGGCCCTGGCCGCCTCGGACCTGACCCCGGCCCAGCGGGCCCGCACCGTCCTGCTGCTCGGCACCTCCAGCCTGGACATCTCGGTCAGCGAGGCGATCTACGCCCGCGAGCTGAAGGCCGGCGGCGAGGCCCATCCCCTGACCACCAACGCCGCCATGGGCGGTCTGGCGCGGGCCATCGCCGACCGCTTCGGTCTGCGCGGACCGGACTACACGATCAACACCGCCTGCACCTCCAGCGCCAACGCCCTGATCTACGCCGACGCCATGATCCGCGATCGCCTGATCGATCACGCCCTCATCGTCGGGCTGGAGATCTTCAACGTCATCACCGCCCTGGGCTTCCAGTCCCTGGCCCTGCTGGCCCCCAGCGGCATGCGCCCGTTCGACGCCGCCCGCGCCGGGCTGGTGCTGGGCGAGGGGGTCTCGGCCCTGGTGGTCGGGGCGACGCCGGGACCGTCGGGCTTCCACCTGCGGGGCGGGGCCAACCTCTGCGACACCCACGCCGTCTCGGCCGCCAACCCGGACGGCTCGACCGTGGCGGCGGTCATGCGGCAGGCCCTCGCCGCCGCCGGGCTCGCGGCCGGCGACATCCTGGCGGTCAAGGCGCACGGCACCGCCAGCCTGCTCAACGACGAGGCGGAAGCGGCCGGCATGCACCGGGTGTTCGAGACCATCCCGCCGATGCTGGCCATGAAGCCCTTCATCGGCCACACCTTCGGCGCCTGCGGCCTCAACGAGCTGCTGCTCGTCTGCGGGGCCATCGAGCGCGGCCGCCTGCCGCCGCTTCCGGGCATCAGCGCCGAGCCGGGCGACCTTGGCCTGGCGCTGAACCAGACCTGGGCCCCGGTCGGCCGGGGGGCCTTCCTGCTCAACTACTTCGGCTTCGGCGGCAACAACACCAGCCTGGTGGTGGCCAATGACTGAGGCCCGCATCGCCGCTGTCGGCGACTACGTGAGCGAGGAGGGCGGCGACCTCACCGACCTCAAGCCCATCGTCAAGGCCACCCTCGGCCAGCCGGTGCGCCGCATCGGCCGCTTCATCTCCCTGGCCCTGATCGGCGCCGGCCGCTGCCTGGCCGGCCAGACGCCGCCGCCCGACACCGCCGTCTACTTCACCACCGGCAGCGGCGACTTCGAGGTCACCGTCGAGGTCATGGAGCACCTGTTCCGCGACGGCTTCCCGCCAAAGCCGCTCAGCTTCATCAACACCGTCAGCAACGCCGCCTGCTTCTATGTCGCCAAGTCTTTCGGGCTTTCGGGTCGCTCGACCTGCCTGGGCGCCCGCGCTTTCGGCTTCGAGACCGCCCTGCAGCTGGCCCTGCTCGACCTGAAGATGGGGACGGTGACATCGGCCCTCATCGGCTCGGCCGACATCGTGCTTCAGCCGCTCGCCATTCATCGCCAGCGCCTGAACCAGGCCCCGGACGCCCCGATCGGCGAAGGCGCCCACTGGCTGTGGCTGACGGCGGACGGGGAGGGGGCGCGGGCTGCGGACTGCCGCTTCTTCGCCAGCCGTGAGGAGCTGATGGCCTGGATCGCCGCCTTCGATCCGGCGACCACGGTCTTGGGCCTCGGCGAGGGCCTGGACGGCGACCGTTTCGGCCTGACCCGCACCTTCGACTACCGCGCCGGCCGCCCCTACTACGACAGCCGCACCGCCGCCGCCCCGTCGGCCTTTCTGGCGCATGCGAAAGCGGGCGAGACGATGCTGCATGCGTCCACGGACGGCGCCGGCCGCTACGCCGCGTTCACGGTCGCCGCCTGATCGACCCTTCTCCCGCTTGTCGGGAGAAGGTGGCCCCGAAGGGGTCGGATGAGGGCAGAGCGAGCGGAAAGAGGTTGGCGGACCAAACGAGCCACAACGCGCGAGCCTTGACGGGCTGGCGCTGCCCTCATCCGTCAGCCCTGCGGGCTGCCACCTTCTCCCGGCAAGCGGGAGAAGGGAAACTCAGATTCCCTTCAGCCCCTGCCACATCGCCAGCTCCTTGTCGGCGATGCGGTTCAGGATCGCGTCCAGCTCCTCCACATCGAGCTTCTGCCGCCCCCGGGCCATCTTGGTCGCCACCAGGGCGAACCGCCGCCACTCGTCGCCGGCGTCGGTCAGGGCCGTCGAGGCCTCCTTCAGCCGGTCGTTGCCGAGGATCTTGCCGGTCTCCTGCAGGAAGCTGGCATAGAGGAAGCGGAACCCCGCCCCGCCCGTGCCGATCTCTTCCTGCATGCGCACGATGTGGCCCAGGTACTGCGGCAGCTTCGTCTCCGCGTCGGCTCCGGCCGCCACCCTGGCGATGTTCTTGCCGAGGAACCGGATGCCCTTGACCCCGATGATCGGCAGCGGCGCTCCGACCATGATCCGCCGGTTCATCCGCACCGCCTTGGGCACGGCGGTGGCGTAGTCGATCTCGCCCGGCGTGCCTTCCGGGTAGTACATCATCCCCTTGGCCGCCATCGCCCCCTTGGCGAACCGCGCCTTCTGCAGCGAGGCCGAATCACAGCGCACCGTCTGTTCGAAGATCGGGTCGCTGATCAGGTAGTCGTCGCCGTCCCGCCCAAAGACCACCAGGTTATGGGCGTTGAAGTGGAAGCGCATGTCTTCCGGAAAATAGGGCAGCCAGTAGACGCAGGTCTGCAGCCCCACCGCATGGCCCTTGTCCAGCTGCGCATCGAGCGCCGCCTTGCCGGCGGCCGGATCACTGAACGTCTGCCGCTTCCAGTGCATGCCCAGCTGTTTGGCCACGCCCTTGATGATGTGGCCGGGCGGCATGCGGTAGGCGATCAGCGGCATGCCGGCCATCTTGATCATCGGCATGTAGGCGAAGGTCAGGGCCGAGCTCAGGCCAAAGGCCATCGGCTCGTTCATGGCCAGGCCGCCGTGGCTGACCATGTTGGCGACCACGCCGCTTTCGCAGTGGGCCGACTGGCGGTGGGCGAAGTCGGTCATTCTCAAGCGTCCGGCAGCGTGCGCAGTTTGTGGAGGGGAAGATCCATGACCTCGGCGTAGCGGGCGAGAACCTTTTCAGAGAGGCCGGCGAAGATCCTGGGCTGGAAATGACGGTTCACCCGCCAGGCCCACAGGCCGGTGGTGGCCGCCAGCGTCGCCGGCTCCATCCGCCGCTCGTACATCCAGTAGACCAGCGGGCTGACTTTTCCGGCCCGGGCGTCGGCCAGCGCTTCGTCGCGCAGCCGGTTGAGTTCGTCGACCGCCTGGACGGTGGCGAAGGTCTCGGGTTCCCAGCCAGCCGAATTGACCTCGGTGTAGTCGCCGCTGTCGTCGACCGCGTACAGCAGCTTCTTGGTGCCCCCGTAGGTGCGCGCCGTCTCCTGCGGGACCTCGTCCTTCTTCATCAAGCCACCGTCAGGTGCATGAACCCGCTGGAGAACCGCCCGCTTTCCGGGATCCAGCACAGCAGGCGCTGCCCAGGCTCCAGGTCGCCGCTCTGGGCCAGTTCGTCGATCATGATGAACATCGACGCCGCCCCGGTATTGCCCCGCGTCGTCAGGTTGGTGAACCAGCGGTCCTGCGGCACGTCGAAGCCGGCCACCTGCATGCCGGCATGCACCTTGTCGCGGAAGTATTCGCTCGAATAGTGCGGCAGGAACCAGTCGATGTCGTCGGCCCGCAGCTGGTACTTCTGGACGATGCCCGGCAGCGGCTTTTCGACCGTGTAGTGGATGACGTTCTCGTTCAGCAGCCGCACGTCCTGCTTGATCGACATCACCGAGTCGTTTTCCCGCTCCCTGGGGCTCATCGCCGACCAGCCGGTGATCGTGCCGTCGGCGTTCTTGCTGGCGCCGGCATACATGCAGGTCTCCATGTCGCCGGCGTAGGAGAAGGTCTCGATCCAGTCGATGCGCAGGTTGGTCGCCCCCTCCCGGGGCTTGTCCTGCAGCAAAAAGGCGCCGGCCCCGTCGCTGAGCATCCAGCGCAGGAAGTCCTTCTCGAAGGCGATCTCCGGGCTCTTCTCCAGGTCCTCGATCTTCGAATCGATCTCGGCGCTGAAGTTGCCGGCGCTGAGCACCGGCGAGGGACAGTCCGAGCCGGTGGCGACGGCGGTGTTGTGCAGGCCGCCGGCGACGGTGACGAAGGCGTACTTCAGGGCCGTGATGCCCGACAGGCAGACGCCGCTGGTGGCGATCACCTCACAGGCCGGCAGGCCCAGCTCGCCCTGCACCATGGCCGCGTGGTTAGGCATCACCTGGTCGGGGATGGAGGTGCCGCAGGCCAGGATGTCGACGGCGGGCAGGCCGACCGCCTGGTCCAGCTGGCGGACAGCGGCGGCGGTCAGCTGGGCGTTGTTGTGCGTCGCCTTGCCGGTCGCCGGGTCGATGGCATAGTGGCGGCTCTTGATGCCATTGCTGCGCAGGATGGTGCGGCGGGCCCGGCTGGGCCGCCCCCCGGCCTGGCCCAGCACCGATTCCATCTCGTCGTTGAGGACCGGTTCGCCTGGCAGGAAGCTGGCCGTGCCGGTGATGTAGACGCTGCGGATGGTCATCTCAGGCGGCTCCGACCGATGCGCGGCCTTCGCCCGACGGCGCGGCGTAATAGGCCCGCTGGCGGGCGATGCTGGCCTTGGCCAGCGGCTTGATCAGGCTCTTGATGATGGCCAGCAGCGGCACCACCGTGACGATCAGGGTGAACAGGAAGGCGACATAGATCACCAGCACCACGCTGCGCAGCGGGCTGCCGGGCTTGCCGCAGGCGCGCAGCAGCCGGCCCCAGATCAGGAAACTCTTGCGGGCCACTTTTTCCGAACTCATCAGCCCCTCGAAGATCGACACCGCCCCAAGGTCGTTCAGCATCGGCGTGGTGTCGCCCCGCGAACGGGTGGGCAGTTTCGCGGCGATGGCCCGGCCGAACCGGGCGCAGCCGGAGATGTCGTCCTGGCTGACCCCGGCCTCCGGCACCACGCCGCCAAGGAAGGGGCCCTTCCTGCCGGTCAGCATCCAGGCCGGGGTGGAGATGAAGGTGAAGGCGCTGTGGGCGCTGTCGGTCAGCACCACATTGTCGATCAGGTGGGCGCCGAGGGCGTTCAGCTGCTCCTTCATCCGCTCCTGGGCCGACAGCCACATGTTGCGGCAGCCGATGACCGTGATCACCGGCTTGCCGGCCAGCAGGACCTTGGCTTCCGGGCTCTGCAGGAAGGCGGTGATCGGCTTCGACGGCGACAGGAACCAGACCGAATAGCCGAGGATCACCAGGTCGAAATCGGTATCGGCCGGCATTGCCGGCGGCTTGATCGGGTCTACATCCTCATAGACCGTCTCGGGGAAGGTGTTGAAGAAGAAGCCCGCGGGCCAGGGAAAAGGGTAGGGCGTCACCGGTTCGATCGGCAGCCAGGTGACCTCGATATCGGGCGCGGCCTCCAGCGGGGCCACGGTCGAGCGAAGGATGTCGCTCAACTGTCCCGTCTGCGAATAGTGAACGACCAGCACCCGCTTCATCGATACGCCCCGACTTCCCCCAAAAGCACTCCCTCGTTCCATAGGCGAAACCCCGCCGGTCTGGCAACGAAACGCCGAGCGAATTTCGTCGGTTAGCAGAGGGATTCGCCGGCCCTAGGGCCGCGGCGCCACATCGTTGTGCGCTGCAGCGATCAGACAGGAGCCAGGCTGAGGCGGCCGTCGACCAGCGGCTCCCCCGCCACGCTGGCCTTGACCGTGATGCCGTCCGCCTTGGCCTCGCCGAAGCTGACCTGCACTGTCTCGCCGGGCCGCAGCAGCCGCAGGAACTTCATCCGCCGCACCCCCGTGCAGACCCGGCCCGGATGTGCGCGCGCCAGGGCGTCGATCAGGTGCTCGACCACCACCACGCCCGGCGCGACCGGGTTGCCGGGGAAATGGCCGGGCAGGGCCGGATGGTCGGGGTTGATCGTGAAGGCGGATGTCATCAGGGTTCGCGGAATCAGTTCTGCAGTCTTTTCACCTGTGACGCCGCCGATGTCGAACCTGCCGCCGATGACGAAGGATCAGATCGCCCGGGCGATTCCCCACGCCGGGGCCATGAACCTGCTGCATGCCGTCACCGGCGGCGACCGCGACTGGATCGCCTGCACCGCCGTCAGCCACCGCGATCCCGCCAACCCCCTGCGCCACGACGGCCGCCTGCCGTCCAGCGCCGGCGCCGAATACGCCGCCCAGGCCATCGCCCTGCACGCCCAGCTGACCGGCATCGAGAAGGAGCCCCGGCGGGGCTTCCTGGCGGTGGTCAACAACCTGACCTGGACCCGCGACCGGTTGGACCAGGTGGCCGGCGACCTGGAGGTTCGCGCCGAACAGCTGGCCGCGACCGGCGCGGCCCTGCAGTACGCCATCACTCTCGTCGGCGACGGTCAGGTGCTGGTCATGGGCGAACTGATGGTGGCCCTGGAACGGGCGTAGCCCAACGACGCCCCCTACTTCATCGTCGTCGTGCGCTTCATCGGCGCCAGCTTGGCCAGGAACCGGTTCTGCATGGCGAAGGGCACGCCCTCCTTGTCCATCGCCTTCTGCAGGTTCTCGACGAGCCGTCCCATGTCACCGGCCTTGCTGCCGATGTCCTTGTGCGAGCTGGCCATGTCGCGGCCGGTGTAGGCGCAGCCACCGCCGAGGATGTAGCAGAACTGCTCCCTGATGGTCCGCTTGATGCGCACCTTGTCGAAGGGCTTGAAGATCGGCCCCAGCCTGGGGTCGGCGAAGTTCAGCTCCACGAAGGTCTCGACAATCCGGTCGATGCCCGCCTGGCCGTGGAAGGCTTCGAGCACCTTGGGATCGGTGATCGGCGTCGCCCCGGCGTTGGCGTTGGAGGCCACGTATGCGTCGACCTTCTCCTCACCGGGCATGGCCCAGGGTTGAGGAGCGGACTGGCGCGCGCCGGGGGCCTCCTGCGCATGGACGCCCGTCGCCCAGGCGGCCAGGGCCGCGACGGTCAGCAGGGCGGCGGCGGTGACGCTGGCAAAGGTCTTCATCGGTCTAAAATCCGGCCTGAAGGGAGATGTAGAAGCCGCGCTGGTCCTTGAAGGTGGCGATATCGCCCAGGTCCACATAGGCCGCGGTGACCGAGAGGTGCTTGTTGAAAGCATAGGCGACGAAGACGTCGGCCCAGTCGTCTTCCCGGGCGAAGGCCAGGTTCTCCGGCTTGCTGCGGTACTCGGCCCCGAACGCCAGCCGCTTGGTCGCCAGCCAGGCCACCGACCCCTCGAACTGCGGGGAGTAGCCATCCTCGTCAGGACCACCGAAGCCCAGCAGGCCGGCCTGGTTGGCCTTGGTCAGCCGCACCGCGCCGCTGACCACCAGGCTCCTGTCCAGCAACACCTTGGTGGCGGCGACGTAGTAGTCGATCCCGTCGTCGTCCTTGCCGCCGACCGCGCCGATGATCGCGCCCTGGTCGTTCTTCTTGTACTGCGCCCCGATGGCCACCTGCGGGTACCAGCGATCCTGGTCGTAGACCGCGTCGCCGATCACCACCAGCTTGGCGCCGATCACGTCCTGGCTGAAGGTGAAGCCGTTGCCGAGGCCCAGTTTGCCGCCGGTCGATCCGGTATCGAAGTCCTGCCGCGCATAGGACAGCTCGACCCGGTCAAACAGCCCGACGGCCACCCCGTAGGTGCGGAACTCGAAGTCCGGCAGGCTGACGAAGGTCGCATGGGCGTTGCCGCCGACCCCTTCCTCGCTGCCGTAGCCGGTGGTCGTCGCCCAGGTCGCCAGGCCGCCGCCGCCGGACCCCTCGATGGTGCTGACCCCGCCGGTCAACAGCAGCTTGCCGCCGGTTTCGAGACCCTGCGCGCTCGCCGCGCCGGCCATCAGGCCGAAGGCCAGCGCGGCCCCCGCCATTGTCTTGATCATCTGCCGTCCCCTGCCCGTTTCCGGGATAGGCCCGGACGTTTGGACAGAGATGCTTAAGGGAGCGTTTGCCTTCCCATGACTGCACAATCCGAGTGCAGTTACTTATGGTTGAGGGCAATGATTGTTATACGCCCGGATTTACTGAGTTTTCACACGCGGCGATCTAGGCTGATTTCATGCGTGCGGTGTTTCTGTTCCTCTTGCTTGTGCTGGCTCCGGTCCAGGCCTGGGCCGGCGACCTCGCCGTCACCGTGCGGGATTCCGCCGGCAAGCCGGTGGCCAACGCCGTCGTCACCGTCTATCCGGCCAGCGGCATCCCCAAGGGACCGATCAGGTTCGCCTGGCCGCTCACCGTGGCGCAGCAGAATATCCAGTTCGATCCCTTTGTCCTGGTCGCGCCGGTCGGGGCCTCGGTGTCCTTCCCCAATCGCGACAAGGTCCAGCACCACGTCTACTCGTTTTCGGCCGGCAACAAGTTCGAGCTGAAGCTGTTCGGCAAGGACGAGAGCCGCAGCGTCGCCTTCAAGGCGGTCGGCGTCGCCGCCATCGGCTGCAACATCCATGACCAGATGGTCGGCTATGTGAAGGTGGTCGACACCCCCTTCGCGATCAAGACGGGCGCCGACGGCGTGGCCAGCCTGCGCGGCCTGCCTGCCGGCCAGGTCACCATCCGGGTCTGGCATCCCTGGCTGCGGGCGCCGAAGAACGAATCCTCGATGGCCTTCGCCCTGCCGGCGACCGGTGTCGCCCGCCCGGCCATCAGCCTGGAGATCCGTCGCCCGGCCGGCGGTCACATGCACTGATGATCCGCTTCTCCAGCCTTCGCGGTCGGCTGACCGTCCTCTACGCCGGGCTGTTCGGGGTCGCCCTGCTGGCGACGGCCGTGGCGGTCACCCTCTCGGTCGGCGGCAACGCCCGCCATCAGGTCGAGAAGGAACTGGCCGCGGGCGGCGCCGTGTTCGACCGCCTCTGGGCCATGAAGGCCAGCCAGCTGGCCGACGGCGCCCGGGTGCTCAGCCGCGACTTCGGCTTCCGCGAGGCCTTCGCCTCCGGCGACGCCCCCACCGTCGAATCGGCCCTGACCAACCTCAAGGACCGCCTCGCCCTCGACCGCGCCTTCATCATCGCCGCCGACGGGACCCTGACCGGCGCCCCCGATATCGGCGAGGCCGCCGCGACCGACCTCTGGCACGCGCTCGACAGCGGCGCGCTGTCGGGTGTCCTGCGCATCTCTGAAACCCCCTACCAGGCCGTGGCCGAGCCGATCATGGCCCCGCAGCTGGTCGGCTGGGTGGTCTTCGCCGAGCGGCTGGACCGCAAGGAGATGGCCTCGCTGGAGAGCCTCGCCTCCATTCCGCTGTCGGCCGCCGTCCTCACCCGTCAGCAGGGCGCGCCCTGGCTGTCCACCGACGCCGGCCGGGCCGCCGAGCCCCGCCTGGCCCGGTTCGTCGACGTCAGGGCGACCGGCCCGCGCCCCCTGGCCACCGACAACGGCGAGGCCGTCGCCCTGGCCAGGCCGCTGACGGTGATCGGCGAGAAGGCCGACGCGGTCCTCGTCCTGCGCTACCCGCTCAACCTGGCCATGGCCCCCTACCACAGCCTGCTGGTCACCCTGGTCTTCGTCGGCTTTCTCGGCCTCTGCCTGCTGGTCGCCGGCAGCTGGCTGCTGGCCCGCTCGATCACCCGCCCCATCTCCGCCCTCGACGAGGCCGCCCGCCGCCTGCGCGATGGCGAGGACGCCCATGTCGAGGTCGATACCGGCGACGAACTCGGCCGTCTGGCCGACAGCTTCAACGCCATGGCCGGCGGCATCCGCGAGCGCGAACAGCGCATCACCGCGCTGGCCCTGACCGACCAGGAAACCGCCCTGCCGAACCGCCGGGCCCTGGAAGCGGCGATCGCCCAGGCCGATCCGGCCGGCCTCTACATCGCCGCCATCGGCGTCGACCGCTTCCCGCAGGTGCGGGCCGCCGTGGGCTATCGGCTGGCCGGCGAGATGCTGCGCCAGCTGGCCTTGCGTCTCGGCGACCTTCGCCCAGGCGATCTCTGCGCCCGCCTGTCCAGCGAACGCCTGGCCCTGATGTTCCGCGCGGGCAGCCCGGCCATGGCGCTCGGCCAGCTGGAATCCCTGGTCGAGGCCCTGTCGCGTCCCGTGCGGGTCGATGGCCAGACCATCGACGTCGGCCTCAATGCCGGCCTCGCCGCTGTCGCCCAGGCCCACCTGGCCCCTCCGGCGGAACGGGCCAGCATCGCCCTAGACCAGGCCCGCAAAAGCCGCCGCGCCGCCGTCGCCTTCGACGCCGAGACCTATGGCGATCCGGCCTCGAAACTCTCCCTGATGAGCGAGATGCTGGCGGCCCTCGCCAACGGCGAGATCAGCATGGCCTACCAGCCCAAGCATGACACCCGCGCCGGCGTCGTCACCGGCGTCGAGGCCCTGGTCCGCTGGAACCACCCCATCCGCGGCTTCGTCTCCCCCGACATGTTCGTCGGCCTGGCAGAGGAGACCGGCCACATCCGCGCCCTCACCGTCTGGACCCTGGATCAGGCCCTGCGCGACCAGGCCGCCCTGCGCCTGTCCGGCCATGACCTGCTGGTCTCGGTCAATCTGTCCGGCCGTATGCTGGCTGACCCGGAGTTCGCGACCCTGGCCATCGACCGGATCGCCGGCGCCGGCGGCCGCATCTGCCTGGAGATCACCGAAACCGCCGTCATCGACCACCCCGAAACGGCGCACGACATCATCGACCGCTTCCGCGCCGCCGGCATCAAGATCTCCATCGACGACTATGGTTCCGGCCTGTCCTCCCTGGCCTATCTGAAACAGATCCGCGCCGACGAGCTGAAGATCGACAAGGAATTCATCCTCACCCTCGACCGCAGCGCCCGCGACGCCCTGCTGGTGAAATCCACCGTCGACCTCGCCCACAGCCTCGGCCTGCAGACCGTCGCCGAAGGGGTCGAGACCGCCGAATCCCTGGCCATCCTCACCGCCATGGGCTGCGACTTGGCCCAGGGCTACTTCATCGCCCGGCCGATGCCGCTCGCCAATGTGGTCGACTTCCTAGACGAGGCGCGGGCGCCAGCTGCGCCAAAGTCCCGCAAGGCCTGAACCCTTCTCCCCTTTGGGAACACGATGGCCCGAACGGATCGGAGGAGGCGCGCTCCAGCCGCCATACCCGAAATTCAAAAATCTCGCCCGACGCGTATCCGTCGCTTCCGACCCCGTTCGTCGTCCTATCCGCCGGCGTAGGCCGCCCCGATCACGAACTGGCCTACATTCGCTGACAACCGGCCTACAGGGCGCCTACAGACCGGCCTACGCTCTCAGGCCCCAGGCCCACGCGAAAGCCCACGCCCACGGGCCTTTGGCCCGCCGTTCCGGCCTCGAAGAAATCACCCGCTTATTCGTAGGCCGGACGCCCGCGGTATAATGCTCCGCCGCTTCGATAAGACCGCCACGCCAAAACCTCTTCCCCTCCCTCACGGTCATCCTGCTAAACCCCCATCAAACCTCAGGGGACGCGCCATGAACTTCGACCTCGACGAAGACCACCGCATGCTGAAGGACCTCGTCCGGCGGTTCGTCGACGACCACCTGGGTCCGCTCGAGGCCGGCGTGCTGGAGCGCGAGGCGGCCGGCGGCGCGGCGGCGCTCACCGCCGAAGAGACGATCAAGGTCGACGCCGTTTCCCGCGAGCTTGGCCTCTGGGGCCTCGACGCGCCGGAGGATGTCGGCGGCGCCGACCTGCCGCATGTGGCCATGGTGGCGGTCAACGAGGAGCTTGGCCGCTCGATCACCAACTACACCCTGCCGCCGGACAGCCCGAACCTGCGCATGATGATGGCAACCGTCACCGAGCAGCAGCGGGTGGCCTACCTCGCGCCCTACGTGGCCGGCGAGACCGTCTCGGCCATCGGCATCTCCGAGCCCGGCGCCGGCGCCGATCCGTCCGGCATGCTGACCTCTGCGGTGCGCGACGGCGACGACTGGGTGCTCAACGGCCGCAAGATCTGGATCAGCAAGGCCGACTACGCCGACTTCACGATCGTCATGGCCGTCACCGACAAGGAAAAGGGCGGCCGCGGCGGCATGAGCGCTTTCCTGGTCGACCAGGACAGCCCCGGCTTCAACGTGCTGCGCAAGATCCCCATGCTCGGCGGCCAGTCGACCTTCGAGATCGCCCTCGACGACGTCCGCGTCCCCGGCTGGAAACTGCTCGGCGCCGAGGGCCAGGGCTTCGCCCCGATGCAGGTGCGCCTCGGCACCCGCCGCTGCGAGATGGCCGCCTGGTCGATCGGCATGGCCCAGCGGGCCCTGGAGATGATGATCGACTACGCGCCGCAGCGGAAAACCTTCGGTGTGCCGCTCAGCGAGCGCCAGACCATCCAGAACTGGATCGCCGACGCCCACACCCGCATCCACGCCGCCCGGCTGATGACCTACGACTGCGCCTGGAAGATGGACCAGGGCCGTGACGTCCGCACCGAGATCTCGATGATCAAGGCCTACGCCACCGAGATGGCCTGGGAGGTCGTCGACCGCGCCATGCAGACCTTCGGCGCCATGGGCATGACCCGCGAACTGCCGCTGCACATGATGGCCTCCAAGATCCGCACCATGCGCATCTACGATGGTCCGACCGAGGTCCACCAATGGGTGGTGGCCCGCAATCTGCTGGGCAGCCGCCGCTAGCCACGCTTCGGCCACGAACGGCGCTCTCCATCGGGTCAATCGAAGGAGCCGCGCCATTCCCCTCGCCCTGATCACCGGCGCCTCCTCGGGCATCGGCGAGGCTTTCGCCGAAGCGCTGGCCAGGCGCGGCTACGACCTGGCCCTGGCCGCCCGCCGGGCCGACCGGCTGGAAGCCCTGGCCGCGCGCTTAAGCG
>SDZP01000407.1 GCA_004144935.1 Caulobacteraceae bacterium
TCACCACCCCGTGCGTGAAGGTCTGTATCGTCGATCCGGAGAGCAACCTCTGCCTGGGCTGTTACCGCACCCTGAACGAGATCGGCGGCTGGTCCCGGTTCACCGCCGAGGAACGGGACCGGCTGATGGCCGAGCTGCCGGGCCGCCGCGACCGCATCCGCCCCGAGAAGCTGGGCGTCTTCAACACCTGATTCACCAGGCTGATTCACCGGATGCAAACCCTGACCGCCTAAAACCCGGTGCAACGGATCGCCATGAAGCGGCCCGACGAAGCCAAAAGGGCGGGGTGTCGCTGATGTTGAGGTTCGCAGCCGTCGTGCTGGTGGGAGCGTTGTCGGCCGTTGGCGCGGCCGGCGCCGTCGTCAAGTTCGACCCGTCCCGCGAGGCCTCCGCCGCCAATGTGCAGCTGGCCACCACGCCCGTCTCCAACCGCGCGACCCCGGCCCAGGTGACCAAGGGCGCCGACGGCCACTACTGGGCCACCGCCGACGTCGACGGCAGCGCCATCCGCTTCCTGGTCGACACCGGGGCCACCGCCGTCGCCCTGACAGCCACCGACGCCCAGCGCCTGGGCCTCGACCTGTCCCGCCTGACCTACGGCGTGCCGGTGACCACGGCCGACGGCAAGACCATGGCCGCCCAGGTCAAGCTGCGCAGCGTCACCATTGCCGGCGCCCGGGTCGAAAACGTCGACGCCCTGGTGCTGCAGAGCGGGCTGGAAACCTCCCTGCTCGGCATGAGCTATCTGGGCCGCCTCTCGTCCTTCGAGGCCACCCGCACGGCGCTGATCCTGAAACCCTAGGCCGGCCGTCGCAGCGGCGGCAACTCGCCCCGCGACACAGCCAGCCCCAGCTCTAAGCTGCGGCCAATCATCGTCGCCCGCTCGACGAACAGCGCCGCCGCCTCGCGCGGACAGACCTCCCGCGCTGTCTCGCCGAACAACGCCAGCCAGCGGCCGAAATGCTCGGGCCGGATATCGGCGATCCGGTTGTGCGCCTGCATTGGCCGCCCCTGGAAGCGGCCGGTGGCCAGCATGACCGACGACCAGAAGTCGCAGAGCTTGGCGAGATGGCTGTCCCAGTGGTCGCCGATCACGCGGTCGAAGATCGGGCCGAGCGTCCTGTCCTCGCGGACCCGGCCGTAGAACCCATGCACCAGGTCGCGGATCATCGCCTCGTCGATGCCGACGGCGACGCCGGGTCCGACGCGGGGGCCTTCGCCGCGCGGGTGATCTGCTGGTCTGTCGGCCATCCGGCTGAGGTAGGCCCCGCCGGCCGCCGTCGCAAGCGGGGGAAACCCCTAGGCCGCCGCCCGGGCGCCGCTCACCGCGTCCAGCGCCCGGTCGACGACGTCGATGCCGGCGCCGGGCTTGCACCCCTCGACGGTCAGGATCCGCCGCCAGGCCCTTGCCCCCGGCCGGCCGTGGAACAGGCCCAGCATGTGCCGCGCCATGGCCGGCAGGTGCACGCCCTCGGCCAGCCGCGCCTGCAGGTACGGCCGGTAGCGCTCGACGGCCTCGAACGGCGAGACGTCCGCGCCCTGGGCGCCGAACACCCGCCGGTCGACCTCGCCCAGCAAGCCGGCCTCGTGATAGGCGGCGCGGCCCATCATCACCCCGTCGACATGCGCCAGGTGCGCCTGCGTCTCCTCCAGCGAGGCGACGCCGCCGTTGATGACGATGGTCAGGTCGGGCCGCTCGCGCTTGAGCCGGTAGACCAGCGGATAGTCGAGCGGCGGGATGTCCCGGTTCTCCTTGGGCGACAGGCCCTTCAGCCAGGCCTTGCGGGCATGGACCACGAAGGTCTGCACGCCCGCCGCAGCGCTGAGATCGACCAGCCGGAAGAGGCTTTGCGCAGGATCCTGGTCGTCGACCCCTATGCGGCATTTGACCGTCACCGGCACGTCGACGGCGCCGATCATCGCCGCCATGCAGTCCGCGACCAGCTCCGGCTCGCGCATTAGGCAGGCCCCGAACCGCCCCGACTGCACCCGGTCCGACGGACAGCCGACGTTGAGGTTGATCTCGTCGTAGCCCAGTTCGGCCCCGATCCTGGCGCTGGCCGCCAGGTCTTCCGGGTCCGAGCCGCCCAGTTGCAGGGCCACCGGATGCTCGACCGGGTCATAACCCAGCAGCCGCTCGCGATCGCCGTGCAGCACCGCGCCGGTGGTGACCATCTCGGTATAGAGCAGCGCCCGCCCGGTCAGCGTCCGGTGCAGGGCCCGGCAGTGACGGTCGGTCCAGTCCATCATCGGGGCGATGGAGAAGCGGTGGGGCGGCGGGCAATTCACGGCGGGTGAATAGACGATCCGCGGGAAATGAACCAGCACCGCCGCCCGCGCGCTTGCAGTTGCGCTGGCGGTGATGATCCGTAAAGTCCGCCGGCTTTCTGAAAGGGCGCAACGACCATGTCCGATCCGCCCCGCCGGCCGATCCTGAAACTCAAGTTTCCGCCGGCCGCGCCGCCATCCCCGCCCGAACCGCCGCCGCCCGCCCAGGCCGCCGGGACCCGCTGGAAATGCAAACCCTGCGGCGGCGTGGTGGTCATCACCGGCGAGGAGCCTGCCGATCAGGATATCCGCTGCCCGGCCTGCAACGCCCGCCTGGGAACAGCCGGCGACTTCCAGGCCGAGGACGGCGAGGGCAAGGTCCGCGCCCGTCGCCTGCCGCCTTTACGGCCCGGCGCTTAGCCTCTACCCCAACCCTGTTTCCTCAACGGATGGACCCGCGATGGCTTCCGGACTTGCCGCCCTTCTCGACGACATCGCCGGCATCGCCAAGATCGCCGCGTCCTCGCTGGACGACGTCTCGGCCGCCGCCGGCAAAGCGGGCACCAAGGCGGTTGGGGTGGTCATCGACGATACGGCCGTGACCCCAAACTACGCCGTCGGCTTCACGCCCGACCGAGAGCTGCCGATCGTCGCCAAGATCGCCAGGGGCAGCTTCATCAACAAGCTGGTCTTTCTGCTGCCCGGCGCCCTGCTGCTCAGCGTGTTCGCCCCCTGGGCCATCCAGCCGCTGTTGATGC
>SDZP01000408.1 GCA_004144935.1 Caulobacteraceae bacterium
CCGGGTAGGTCGGGGCGGAAAGGGCGCGGGACTGGGCCAGGGGGGCCGGCAGGGCCTGCGGCGCCGGCATGCAGCCGATGCAGCAGCTCATCGCCAGCATGGCCTTGCCGGAATGTCCGGCCGGGGCCTCATGGCAGGGCGGTTCGGCTGTGGCCGGTTCGGACGCGCGCGCCAGGCCGCCGAAGGCGAACAGCAGCGCCGTCAGGATCAGCAGCAGGGGGCGAAGAGCCGGCATGCCGCTCCCTTAGGCCTGGTGCGGGGCAAGCTCAAGACTCCCGCAGGGTCTGGCCCTGGCCGGAGGGCTTGGTCGCGCCGCCGCCGTTCAGGGCCAGCTGCATGAAGACGATGTCGACCCAGCGGCCGTGCTTCCAGCCGACGGCCTTGAAGACGCCTGTGTGTTCGAAGCCGAGCGCCGTGTGCAGGCCGATCGAGCCGGCGTTCAGGCTGTCGCCGATCACCGCCGTCATCTGCCTCAGGTCCAGCGCCGCGCAGCGCCGGATCAGCTCGGCCAGGATGGCCCGCCCGACGCCCTTGCCGTCCTGTCCGGGAGCGACATAGACGCTGTCCTCGACGGTGAAGCGGTAGGCCGAGCGGGGCCGGAACGGCTTGGCGTAGCAGAGGCCGACCACCTGGCCGCCGTCCTCGGCGACCAGATAGGGCAGGCCAAGGCCGCGCACCTCGGCCCAGCGACGGGCCATCTCGGCCGGCGTCGGCGCCTCCTCCTCGAAGGTGCCGAAGCCGTGCAGGCAGGCGTCGCCGTAGATGGCGGCCAGGGCCGGCGCGTCAGCCTCGGTGGCGTCGCGGACGATCATAGCGGCTTATCCTCCCCCGTAGGCCGAAGGCGGTACGGGGGAGGGGGACCGTCGCCGCAGGCGATGGTGGAGGGGGCGACCGCAGAACCGCCCTCGGCCTTTTCACACAGCATTCTTCGCAGCCCGCAAAAGCACAACTCCGTTTCTCGCCCCCTCCACCACCCGCTTCGCGGGTGGTCCCCTCCCTCGTAAACGGGGGAGGATGGGGTCAAGCCTTCTCCCAGCCCTTTTCGACGGCCCAGACCGCATAGGCGTAGTCGAGCGCGATCTCCTTGAGAAAGTCGAACCGGCCGGAGGCCCCGCCGTGGCCGGCCTCCATGTTGATCTTCAGCAGGATCGGCTTGCCGCTGGTGGTGTGCTCGCGCAGCTTCACCGCCCACTTCTCGGGCTCCCAGTAGGTGACCCGACCGTCGGACAGGCCGCCGGTGGCCAGGACGCTGGGATAGGCCTTGGCGGCGACGTTGTCGTAGGGGCTGTAGCTCATCATGTAGTCGTAGGCGGCGGCGTCCTCGATGGGGTTGCCCCACTCGGGCCATTCCGGCGGCGTCAGCGGCAGGCTGGTGTCGCTCATGGTGTTGATGACGTCCACAAACGGTACGGCGGCGATGATGCCGGCGTAGAGGTCCGGCCGCATGTTGACGACAGCGCCCATCAACAGCCCGCCAGCCGAGCCGCCATAGGCCACCGTCTTGCCGGGCTTGCCGTAGCCGGTCTTCTGCAGGTGCTCGGTGCAGGCGATGAAGTCGGTGAAGGTGTTCTTCTTCTTGAACTTGCGGCCGTCCTGGAACCAGCCCCAGCCCTTGTCCGAACCGCCGCGGATGTGGGTGATGGCCCAGACCCAGCCGCGGTCGACCAGGCTGAAGTTGCGGATGGAGAAGCCGGGTTCCTGCGGGATGCCGTAGGAGCCGTAGCCGTAGACCAGCAGCGGCGCCTTGCCGTCCAGCTTGACGTCCTTGCGGCGCAGCACGGTGATCGGCACCTCGGCGCCGTCGCTGGCTTTCGCGTAGAGCCGGTCGACGACGTACTTCGACGGATCGTGGCCGGAGGGGATCTCCTGGGTCTTGCGCAGGGTCTTGGTGCGCGTCGCCATGTCATAGTCGAACCACTGCTTGGGCGTGGTCGGCGAGGTGTAGGTGTAGCGCATCACCGGGGTGTCGAACTCGAAGCCGCCCTCGATGCCCAGCACATAGGCCTTCTCGTCGACGGCGATGGCGTGCTCGGCCTTGTCGGCCCGGTTGGTGATGACGATCGAGTTGTTGGCGTTGACCCGCTCGATGCGGATCAGGTGATCCTTGAAGGCGCCGATGCCGACGATGAAGCGGCCGGGGGTATGGGGGACCCAGTCCTTCCAGTCGGCCGCCGATGTCTTGCCGGGCTCGGCGGTGCAGAGCTTGAAGTCGACCGCGCCGCCGGCGTTGGTGCGGATGACGAAACGGCCGTCCCAATGCTCGACGTCATAGAGGACGCCGGTCTGGCGGGCGGCGAAGACCATCGGCTCGGCGGTCGGCTTGTCGGCCGGGATCAGGCGGACTTCGCTGGTCTCCTGGTTGCCGATGCCGATGAACAGGTAGGCGTCCGAGGCGGTGGCGCCGACGCCCATGAACATGCCGTCGTCCTTCTCCTTATAGACGAGGACGGCGTCGCCCCCGCGGATCGGACGGCGGAAGATCTTGTCGGGCCGGCCCTCGGAGTCGCGGTTGGTCCAGAACAGCCACTGACCGTCGGGCGAGAAAGCGAAGTCGCCATAGGCGCTCTCGACCGGCGTCCCGACCAGCTGGCCGGTCTCCAGGTCCTTGACGAAGATCTTGTAGAACTCGGAGCCCTGGGCGTCCTCGGCGTAGCCGAAGAGTTTGTGGTCGGCGGTGTGGGCGACGGCGCCGACCTCGGAGTAGGCCTTGCCCTTGGCCAGTTCGTCGGCGTCGAGCAGCAGCTGGGGCGGGGCGACGGCGCGCACCTCGGTGACCAGCTTGCCGTCCAGCACATACGGCGGCTTGCGGCCCCGGCGCATGTACTTGGGATGCTGCGCGCCCTTGGCGAACTCGGTGTAGTACTCCCACGCGGCGTCGCCGGCGGGAACGCTGCTGTCGTCCTCCTTGATACGGCCCTTCATCTCCTCGAACATCTTGCCTTGCAGGTCCTCGGTCGAGGACAGCATGGCCTTGGTGTAGGCGTTCTCGGCGGTCAGGTGCTCCTTGACGTCGGCCTTGACG
>SDZP01000409.1 GCA_004144935.1 Caulobacteraceae bacterium
GCCTGGCCGCGGGCGGCCTTGCGCATGAACCGGCGCTGGCCGGCGGCCAGCCGCAGCGCGAGGACGGCGGCGCCAACCAGCCAGGCGGCGATGGCCAGGCCCGACAGCCAGGGCTGGCTCTCGATCAGGGCGGCGACCTCGGGCACGGCGGCCTCTTCCAGCGGCACGCTGCGCAGCGCCGGCAGCAGGCTGGCGCTGGCGGCCAGGGGCACGATCAGCCAGGCGGCGTAGGCGGCCTGGGCCCCGAACAGCCGCAGCAGCGGCTGGCGCAGGAGCATGACGACCAGCACCGCCGCCGCGATGGCGACGTTCAGCTTGGCCAGAGTGATCAGCAGGTCACTGATCATCGCTCATCTCATCGATCAGCGCCTTCAGCCGGGCGGCTTCCTGCGGGCTCAGCTTGCGGTGCTCGGCGAAATGGGAAATCAGCGGGGCCAGCTCGCCGTCGAACAGGCGGTCCAGCAGGCCCTGGCTTTCGGAGGTGATGTAGTCCTCACGCTGCACCAGCGGCCGGTACTGGTGGCGGCCGCCGGCCCGTTCGGACTGGATGACCGACTTCTTGAGCAGCCGGTTGATCAGCGTCTTGACCGTGGCGTCGCCCCAGTCCTGAGCGCGCTTGACCTCGGCGACCAGCTCGTCGGCGGTGCAGGGGCCGGTGCGCCACAGCGCCTCCATGACCTGGCTCTCGGCGCTGGTGATCTGGACGGGTTCTCTGGCCATGGGATGAGACTACGCCCGTAATGCATGGCGTCAACAGGAATTTATGGGTGTCATACCGTGTTTACTCTGCCTCCAGACCCCATCACCCTGAAGACCGCCAGGGTCCACGGGCCGTGCGGCGGCGCCTGGGGGGTGGATACTGACTTTCGTCAGGATAATCGGAGGGAGGGGATGGCTTCCCAACATCGGTCCACCGGCCTAAACCCCACCCATGGCGATAGGCGTATTCGACTCCGGCGTCGGCGGACTGACCGTGCACCGCACCCTGGTGGAACGGTTGCCGCAGGCGAACTTCATCTACCTGGCCGACCAGGCCAACGCCCCCTACGGCGGCCGGCCCGGCGAGGAAGTGGTCGACCTGACCCGCGCCGGCTGCATCCGGCTGTTCGACGCCGGCGCCAGCCTCGTCGTCCTGGCCTGCAACACCGCCAGCGCCATCGCCCTGCGCCGCCTGCAGCAGACCTGGCTGCCCGGCTATCGCCGCGAAACCGGCCGGGCGCTGAACGTACTGGGCATCATCGTGCCGACCATCGAGGCGGCGACCGGCCTGCCCTGGGAGCACGAGGCCGAACGGCGCGGCGACAAGATCGAGAAGCTCGATGTCCTGGGCGTCTTCTCGACTCCGGGCACCGCCAGCAGCCGGGTGTTCGAGATCGAAATCGACAAGCGCAAGCAGGACCTGGCGGTGTTCTCCGAGCCCTGCCCGAACCTGGCGCGGATGATCGAGGAGGCCGCCGGTCCGGTCGAGCTGGCGTCGGAGGTCGAGGGCCATGTCCAGGCCCTGAAGCGCCGCATCGGCCGCTTCCCGGACCGGGCCATTCTCGGCTGCACCCACTACGAGATGGTCGCCGACCTATTCCGCGCCGCCCTGCCGCCGGGCACGCCTCTGATCCACCAGCCGGGCGCTACGGCCGAGGCGCTGGCGCTGTATCTCGAGCGCCATCCGGAACTGGATCCCGGCGCGTCGGGGTTGCGCCGCTTCCTGACCACCGGCGCGCCCGGCCGTCAGAACGGCCTTGTTCAGAACTTCTGGGGCGCGCCGCTGGATTTCGAAGCCGCTTGATCGTCCCGCCGGCCGGGCGTTAGCTGCCGTCCGTTACAGCGGAGGGGAGCATGCGCATTCTGTTGGCGGCCGCGATGGCGGTGACGATGAGCGGCGCAGCCAGCGCTGCCTCTGCCGCCGTGAAATCCGCAGCCGAGGGACGGCTCGAACTGGAAAGCACGGCCATCGTCAACGCCTCGCCGCAGAAGGTCTACGAGGCCATCGGCAAGATCGGGTCCTGGTGGGATCCGGCTCACAGCTACGGCGGCAAGATGACCCTGGAGCTCAAGCCCGGCGGCTGCTTCTGCGAGGCGACGGCCGGCGGCGGGGTCAAGCATGGCGAGGTGGTGATGGCCATGCCGGGCCAGTTCGTGCGCCTGTCGGCGCCGCTGGGGCCGATGCAGGACTGGGGCGTCTCGGCGGCGATGACCTTCGCCCTGACGCCGGCCGAGGGCGGTGGAACGCGCGTGGTGCTGAGCTACAAGGCGAGCGGCTTCAGCGCTGGCCAGTTGCAGGCCGCCCCGGGCATAGACGCGGTGGTGGGCGGACAGCTGACGCGGCTGAAGGCATTCGTGGAGACGGGCAAGCCGACTTAAGGCGGGCCGATCTACAGAGAAGAGCCTCCCTCCGCACGCGAAGGGAGGCTTCTGATCCGTGATCGACCTCAGGCCGCGGCCGCTTCGCCCGCGATCACCCGGCTGACGGCGTTGACCACCGCCGCGATGCGCAGCGCCGCCTGCACCGAGGTGTTCGGCACGCCATGCTTCTTCAGTTCGGCCTCGTGGGCGTCCAGGCACATGCCGCAGCCGTTGATCGCCGACACCGCCGTCGACCACAGCTCGAAGTCCACCTTGTCGACACCCGGGTTGGCCAGGACGTTCATGCGCAGCTTGGCCGGCAGGGTGCCGTACTCCTTGTTCTTCATCAGGTGCAGGGAGCGGTAGTAGATGTTGTTCATGCCCATGATGGCGGCCGCGGCCTTAGCGGCGGTCAGGGCGTCTTCGCTCAGGCCGGCGGCGCGGGCGGCGGCTTCCAGCCCCTTGACCACGGCCGGCTGGCCGACGGCGTGGGCGGAAGCGACAAAGGCGCCCCACTTCTGCTGGTCGCTCAGCAGGGTCTCGGTCGACAGCGACGAGAGGTTGAGGCTCAGGTCCTTGGCATAGGCGGGCAGCGCATCGCGCACGGTGTCGATCGACATCGGTCAGGTCCGTTCAATCTGGATTGAAAAAAGGGGGGCCGGGGTCTCCTCCGCC
>SDZP01000410.1 GCA_004144935.1 Caulobacteraceae bacterium
CCGCCCCGCCGATGATCAGCACCAGCCGCCGCACCCCGCCGTCGCGCAGCCCCGCCACCCGCCCCGCGAAGGCGCGGCTGGTCCAGGCCTTGCCGTGCTCGTCGCAGGCAATGACGTGGGCGTCCTTCAGATGGGGGATGAGCACCTCGGCCTCGGCGGCCTTGCCGGGCTTGCGGGCCTCGACCTCGACGATCTCGACCGGCCCCAGGCCCAGCGCCCGGCCCGAGGCCGTGGCGCGCTGGGCATAGTCGGCGGCGAGGGCGGCCGCGGGGTCTCGCCCCAGCCGCCCCACCGTCAGCAGCGTGACTTTCAGTTCGCCGCCTTGATGTGGTTGGAGTCGACCGACCAGATCTTCTCGATGTTGTAGAAGGTCCGGACTTCCGGCCGGAACAGGTGGACGACCACGTCGCCGGCGTCGATCAGCACCCAGTCGCAATGCGGCAGGCCCTCGACCCGGGCGCGGCCGTGGCCGCCGTCCTTGATGGCGCGCAGCACGTGATCGGCCAGGGCGCCGACGTGACGGTGCGAGCGGCCGGACGCCACAATCATGGAATCCGCCATCGGGCTTTTGCCCTTCAGGTCGATGAGGACAATCTCTTGAGCCTTGTCGTCGTCCAACCTGGACAGGATCAGCTCTTCGAGCGAGCCCGGACGGGGCTCCTCGGTGGAGGCCGGGATTACGGCTTCCTGCGCCTGGGGCGCCAACTCGCGGTTCAGCGGAGTGCTCCTTGTTCTCTCTCGCTACAAAAAGCAGCCATAGCAGGTTTTGCGGGGTTCGTCAGGCGTTGTGATTCGCGGGGTCCGTCGCCGGCCTTGCCTGCCAGGAAATCCGCTCCAAGACAGTCCGCCGCATGCCGTGCAAACCAATTCACCACCCGTTCTGGTCAAACCAAATCTAAACACACCGCCTGCTAAGACCGCCGTCCAATGCGCGCCAGAACGACGTCCATTTCCCGCCGGTTCCTGATCAGCGTCGGCCTGTTGTCGATCGCCGTCACCCTGATCGCTTTCGGCGCCGCCTTCGTGGCCTTCCAGCGGGAGCTGGAGCATCGCGAGATCGGCTACCTGCGCGACTACGTCACCCAGCGGGCCAACCAGGAAGAGCGGCGCTTCACCGATCTGGCCGACCTGCACCGCGACGCCGGCGCGGCGATGAAGGTGCGGATGGCCAAGCTGACGGGCCCCGAGACCGAACGCCTGTTCGACCTCTATTTCCCGTTGCAGGCCGACGGCACCCGCCGCAGCCGGGACGCCGCCTTCGACGGCACGGCCAAGGCCGACGGCGACTATCTCTATGGCGTGGGCGCCTACATCCGCGACGGCCGCCACGTGCCGATGATCGAGAAGAAGGCCCTGGTCGCCGCCTTCCAGGTGGTGCCGCGCTTCGGCGAGGCCGCGGTCACCCGCTACGACAACTTCTACTTCTTCACCCCGGGCACCCGGCTGGTGATGTTCGCCCCCGGCCGGCCCGACCGGCTGATGTTCTACCGCCATGAGGCCCCCGCCGATCTCGACATCTCCGGCGAGGAGATGAGCAAGCTCACCAGCGTCGCGCTCAACCCGGCGCGCAGCATCCGCTGCACCAGCCTGCAGCGACTGCTGCAGGACAACGCCGGCGAGCGGCTGGCCACCGGCTGCATGACTCCGGTCGACATCGAGGGCCGCCACCTGGGCGCCTTCGGCTCGTCGATCGAGCTCTCCGGCTACTTCATGCGCGCCATCCGCGACACCAGCCGGGGCGCAGTCAACCTCATCACCACCGGCTCGGGCGAACTGATTGCCTATCCCGGCTTCGCCACGCCGGGCAAGGCGCCGGAAGCCACGCTGGCCGCCTACGAGAAGGACATGGGCCTCAAGGCCCTGATCGGCTCGATCAAGGCCACCAAGGCCCCGCGCGGCGTGGTCCGCAGCCAGGACGGCAAATACATCATCGCCTATGGCAAGCTGCGCGGACCCGACTGGTATTTCCTGATCCGCTATCCGGCCAGTGCCGTCGCCACGGCGGCGGCCAGATCAGCCTCCTGGATACTGCTGCTTGGCCTGATGGCCGCCTTCCTGCAGGGACTGCTGGTCATGGGCATGACCCGCAAGGCCATCGGCCGGCCGCTGCAGAAGCTGGCCGAGTTCGCCGACACCCGCCGCCGCGACCCCCAGGCCGCGACCTCGCCCGAGGACACCGTCGAACTGGCCGGGATCGAGGCCCGACCCGACGAGATCGGGGCCCTTGCCCGAGCCCTGAAGTCCGCCCGCGACGAGGCTGGGCTGGTCATGGGCGAGCTGGAAGACCGCGTCCGAGCGCGCACCGCCGAACTGGAACGCGCCAACCAGGAGAAGTCCCGCTTCCTGGCCAACATGAGCCACGAGCTGCGCACGCCGCTCAACGGTGTGGTCGCCGTCTCCGAGACCCTGGCCCGCGAACAGACCACGCCCCGCGGCAGGGAGTTGGCCGAACTGATTTCCTCTTCCGGCCGCCTGCTGGAACAGGTGCTGACCGACATTCTCGACTTCTCCAAGATCGAGGCCGGCGAACTGCGCCTTGAGATGGGGGTGTTCGACGTCCAGACCCTGATCAACCGCATCGGCGCCCTGCACGCCGAGGCCGCCTTCACCAAGGGCCTGACCCTCGACTGGTCGGTCGATCCGGCCGCCGACGGCGCCTGGCGCGGCGACGCCGTGCGCATCACCCAGGTGCTGTCCAACCTGCTGTCCAACGCCGTGAAGTTCACCCACGACGGCGGCATCACCCTGCATGTCGGTCGCCGTGAAAACGGCCTGGCCTTCAGCATCAGCGACACCGGCATCGGCTTCGACGCCGAGACCGCCGCCCGCCTGTTCCGCCGCTTCGAACAGGCCGACGCCTCCATCACCCGTCGGTTCGGGGGCACGGGCCTGGGTCTGGCCATCTGTCGCTCGCTGGCCGAACTGATGGGCGGCTCCATCCAGGCCGCGTCCAATCCCGGCGATGGCTCGACCTTCACGGTGGTCCTGCCGCTGGAGCCGCCCATCAGT
>SDZP01000411.1 GCA_004144935.1 Caulobacteraceae bacterium
CTTCGCAGCCTCCCGCTCCGCCGGCGCCGATGGAAAAGCCGGCGGAGCGGGAGGCTGCGAAGCGGTCCGAGGCCCGCGCCACGCAACGCGCCGCCGAGGCGCCGCCCAAACCGGCGAAGATCGACGCCCCGATGCTGCGCAAGGCGCTGGCCGACCTGCCGGCCAGTGACTTCGAGCCGCTGGCCGAACGGCTGATCGCGGAATTCGAGTGGAAGCTGCGGCGCGGGCTGGAGCGGAGCGGACGGCTATGAGCGTGCCCGAACCGACCAAGGCGGTGATCCAGAACCTCGATACCGGGGCCAAGATCACCGTCGCCTACAACCCGACCGAATACACCGCCAGCCGCAAGATGGAGCTCGGCGAGGACGGGGACGTCGTCCAGTTCCAGACCCTCACAGAGCCCGACTTCACCGTCAGCCTGTTCTTCGACAGCTACGAGGCCGGTACGGATGTGCGGCTGCAGACCCAGCCGATCATGGACCTGCAGAACCCCACCCAGGGCGCGGCGGCCAAGCGGGATCCGCCCAAGTGCCTCTTCAGCTGGGGCGGGTTCAAATACACCGGCGTGCTGTCCAACTTCGAGCAGCGGTTCACCCTCTTCCTGCCCAGCGGCATTCCGGCGCGGTGCGAATGCACCCTGACCTTCACCGACGTGCCGACGCCGCAGGAGGTGCTCGACGCCGCCGGGCTCGACAACTGCCGGCGTTTTGCGGTGGTCAACAGCAGCGACCGGCTGGACAACCTGGCCTGGCGGGAGACGGGCGACCCGGCCAACTGGCGCGGCGTCGCGGCGGCCAACGGCATCGAGGATCCCCTGCTGTTCCCGCTACGCTCGGATCTGGGCCGGACCCTCATCATCCCCGACTATCACGGCTGATCCGGCATGGCGGGGACGTCGATCCAGGGCGGAGTCTTCAAGGTGTCGTTCGACGGGACGGACGCCCCGACCAGTGAATTCGCCTCGATGACCAGCCTGGTGATCGACCAGGCGCTCAACCTGCCGGCCGCCTGCACGGTGGTGATCACCCCGACCGACTACGACGCCACCGCAGGCCAGGCGATGAACTTCGGGACCTTCGACCTGGGCGCGTCGATGACCGCCAGTCTCGGGCTGCAGACACCGGTGCAGATGTTCAGCGGCAAGATCGGGGCCCTGGAGCCGAACCTCAGCCGCTCCCGGCGGCAGATCGAGATCACCGGCTACGACGCCCTGTTCGACCTGGACTTCGGCAACGCCGTCCAGACCTTCTCCAACAGCACCGACAGCCAGATCGCGGCCCAAGTGATCGAGCAGGCCGGGTTTGAGCCCGTGGTCGACGATACCGAGGCCGTCTACCCCTATGTGCTGCAGAACAATGTCAGCGCCTACCGGCTGCTGCGGTCGCGAGCCGTGCGGCTTGGTTTCGAAATGCTGGCGAGCGGACGGCAGGTGTATTTCCGCGCCAGTCAGGCGGGCCAGGAGCCGGTCGCCAGCCTGGAGTACGGGGTGTCGCTGACCAGTTTCCGGGCCCGGCTGAGGGCGGTGAAACGGGGCTCCAGCGTGACCCGCCAGGGCTGGGACCCGCAGGCCAAGCAGCTGATTACCGCCACCGTCGACAGCGGACCGCCGAGCGACCGGATGGGCGGCGACCAGACCGGCTACGACGCCTCGGCGACCTTCGCCTCGTCCGCGGTGACGGCGCCGGACGCCAGCATCACCGACAGCCAGATCGCCAGCAGCCTGGCCAAGGGCGCCTACGAGACCGGCCTGGACGACTTCATGGAGGGGGTCGCCGAATGTCCGGGCAACGCGGCGATCACGGCCGGCGTCAACGTCAGCCTCAGCAACATCGGCGAGGGCTATGACGGCCTCTACTACGTGGTCGCCGCCCGCCACAGCTATGACCTCTACAGCGGCTACAAGACCCGCTTCGACGTGCGGAGGACCGGCATATGAGCCTGTCCGACCTGTTGCCGGCCAACCCGATCAGCCAGGAGCTGATCTTCGGCGTGGTCATCGGCCTGATCAGCAAGGCCGATGGCGATCCGGACAACCTCAACCGCGTTCAGGTCACCTTTCCGACCCTGGCGGTGGGCTCGGCCTGGGCCCGGGTGGCCTCCTTCTATGCGGGGCCGAACAAGGGCGCCTTCTTCTTTCCGGCCCAGGACGATGAGGTGCTGATCGCCTTCGAACAGGGCGACACCAGCCGGCCCTACGTCATCGGCGTGCTGTGGAACGGCCAGGACACGCCGCCGGTGCCGGCCGACCAGACGGCGATGGTGCGCCAGATCCAGACGGCCAGCGGGGCCATGCTGAAGTTCGACGACACCAATGAAGGGACCAGCATCACGATC
Source organism: Caulobacteraceae bacterium (assembly GCA_004144935.1). Taxonomy (GTDB): domain Bacteria; phylum Pseudomonadota; class Alphaproteobacteria; order Caulobacterales; family Caulobacteraceae; genus Caulobacter. The sequence continues at coordinate 2,335 of SDZP01000411.1, forward strand.
ACCGACAAGACCGGCAATTCCATCGTCATCGACACCCAGGCCAACAACATCACCATCAGTTCGACCCAGGACCTGACCCTGTCGGCGCCGGATGGAACGATCAGCATCAACGGCGGCACGGTGGCGATCAACGCCTCCGAGGGGCTGACCCTTACCACCGACGCCAACGCCACGCTGTCCGCCGACGGCGAGCTGACGTTGAGCGGCGCCATGATCAACCTGAACTGAGGGGACGATGGGACAGCCGGCCGCCAAGCTCGGGGACCAGATCGAGGCCATGGACATGCACATCGTGCTGATCCCGGAGGGTCCGGACCTGGTCCCCACGCCCGAGGAGCTGCCGTTCAGCGGCATCATCGACAATGGCGTGTCGGAGAGCGTGATGATCAACGGCCGGCCCGCCGCCACCCTGGGCAGCACCGCCACCAACGAGCCGCCTCACATTCCGATCGGCGGCGCCTTCCAGGACCCGCCGACCAACCAGGGCGAGATCGTCACGGGCAGCGCCACGGTGATGATCAACGGCAAGCCCGCCGCCCGGGCCGGGTCGTTGCAGGTCAGCGCCGTGTCTCCGGCCCGGGCGGCGGGCTTGCCGTTGATCATCACCGTGGCGCTGCCCGTGACGATCTCGCCCTGGTTGGTCGGCGGGTCCTGGAAGGCGCCGCC
>SDZP01000412.1 GCA_004144935.1 Caulobacteraceae bacterium
GCCGTGAGCGGTGACCCCCTCCGCCGCGCTACGCGCGCCACCTCCCCCGGAGGGGGAGGAACTAGGGTTTCAACGCCTCGGCCCGCTCGGCATACCGCCGCAGCACCGAGCTGTACTGGTCCCCCGTCTCGACCATCACGATATCGGAAAACGGATAGTCCAGCGGCTCGTCCACCCAGGCGCCGCCGCCGTCGATCAGCTTCAGCCGCACCCGGTCGTCGAACACCGCCAGCACCTTGCCGACCTCGACCTCGTCCTCGTCATGCAGGCAGACGGTGGCGTCCACCGCCAGCACCGAGGCGAACAGGGCGCGGAAGCCCGACAAGTTCAGCCAGTCATAGGCCTCGGTTGGCGTCGCCCCGTTCCAGACCAGGATCGCCTGGCGGTCCTTGTGGATCTGCTCGCGGACGACCTCCTCGATATGCTCCAGCGGGATGATGCGCACGCCGTCGCCGGTCCAGGCCTCGAAGCTTTCCAGCATTACGAAGCCGCCGGTCAGGCCGACGACGAAGCCCTCGTGCGCCTCGCCCCCCGCCGAATCCTTGAGCGTGATGTCGATGTAGTCGCCGGCCACCAGATGGGGCCGCAGCCGTGACGCGATGGTCAGGGTCAGCGCCGCTCGTTCCAGCCGTAGGCCACCCAGTGGTGACCGCCGACCTTGCGGGCCTCGATGACGCCATCGTCGGCGGCGCGGGCCCGGGCCTTGCTCTTGGCGCGTCCGGCCAGGGCGACGAAGGCCAGGGTGGCGCTGGTCATGATGGCGAGAACCACGACGGTGGTGACGGCGAACACGGTGAGGACCGAGCCGATGATCACGGCGGCCACGGTGGCCAGCAGGCCGCCCGTCCAGGCCAGGGCCTTCATGCCGATCGTCGCGCCCCCGCGGTTCATCTGGTTCATCACCACTCCTTCGGACGCCTTTGGAGGCGTCCAGACCTTATACTTTGGCCGTCCGGCCTGAACGTCAACCAAATGCGCGGTTCACAGGGCAATTTTTAGGCCTGTGCCGGCATCCGGGGCGGAGACCTATTTTGTTTGGCTATCCCGAACTCCCGCTCATCCCGGCGAATGCCGGGACCCATTTCATAGAACGCTGGCCCATCAAGGCCTGCCTCCGGACAGAGTCTCGGCGCCTGATCCCCGGACATCGCGCTCTAAGAAATGGATCCCGGCATTCGCCGGGATGAGCGGATAACAAAGGGAGAGCAGATCCTACGCCGCCCCGGCCAGCCGCAGGTCGCGCCGCTCGGTCATCGCCATGTCGAAGGCCGCGTTGATCGCCGCCGCCTTGGATTCGGCCACCGCGATGAACTCTTCGGGCAGGCCCCGCGCCCGCGCCCGGTCCGGGTGGGCCGACGACAGCTGGCGCTTCCACTCGGCCCGCAGTTCCTCGTCGGAGGCGTCGGGCAGGACGCCGAGGATGACATAGGGATCGTCCTTGCCGGCCCCCAGGTGGGTGGCCTTCAGCCGCCGCAGGGTCAGCCGCGACAGGCCGAACAGGTCCGACACCCGCTCCAGGTAGTCGAGCTCGTCCTGCGTCACCACCCCGTCCGACTCGGCGATGTGGAACAGCCCGTCGAGCACGTCCTCCAAGAGCTGCGGGCAGCCGCGATAGCGCTTGGCCAGCCGCCGCGCATAGCTCTCGAAGCCCAGCGACGTCTGCCGCGCCAGCTCATAGAGCCGCCGCACATTGCGCTCGCTGCCCTCGTCCGGCTGGAAGACGGTGGCGAAGGTCGCATATTCGGAATGGTCGGCCCGGCCGTCGGCCTTGGCCAGCTTGGCGCCCAACGCCGTCACCGCCGTCGAGAACGCGGGGTCCTCGCCGGGGAGTCCCGCCGGGCAGTCGGGACAGTCGGCATCGTCCACGCGGTTCGCGGCGAGCCTTGCAATGTTGCGCCAGAAGGTCATGGGAAGGAGAGAACAGGATACGATGATGGCGGCGAAATGACAACGATGAGCGTACCGGGGTTAGGTGAAGCTTTCGTCAGGATTGCTCGTAGCGTCCTCCAAACCCCTGCGGACCAGCCCCAATCGCCACCCCGGCCCCTACAAGCTCCTGAGGTCGCATGCTGTCTCTAGGACCAGATTGGCAACGCGACCTCTCGGCCTCGCCCTACAGGCTTCGATTCGAACTCAACGCCGGCGGGCCTTACGTGACCATGTTCACGGGAAGCTACGACCGCGCCCGCGCCTTGGCCCGCGCCGCCCTGCCAGGTGATCAGGTCACCGCCGTCGTCGCAGCCTATCATAGCCCCAAGCGGGAGTTTGGCGCCAAGTGGCGGGGCTGGACGAAAGGAACCGCGTTCGAAATTCTCGAAAACATGGGCGTGCCCACCGAACCGGTAATCAACACCTGGTCAGGGTACTGGTGGGACGGACTGGAAGATGACGAGCCATGGGTCCATCGCGCCATCCGGCTGACCTGGGATCAGGCCGACATCCTGCTCTGGAACCAGTGCGCCCACGACATGGGGGTCACCCCCCACGCGCCCGTGTTTAGCAAGCTCGTGGACCTTGAACGCGCGGTCTCGGTGCACGCCTATGACGACCGGGGAATGGACATCACGGCGCTGAGCAGGGCGACAATATCGGACCTCTACGGCCAATATGACGCTTGGCTGCTTGACTATGACCGCCCCAGGATGTCCAGCGCGTTACAGGAATGAGCTGAGAGAAAGTCATTGGGCGAGGTTCGGGCCGTTCAACGTCACCAAGTCCAAGGGAGCCCCCGCATGACCCGCTGGTCCTTCTGGATCGACCGCGGCGGCACCTTCACCGACGTCGTCGCCCGCGCCCCCGACGGCGCCGAACACACGCTGAAGCTCCTCTCCCAGTCCCCCGCCTACCCCGACGCCGCCGTCGAGGCCATGCGCCGGCTCCTCGGCGCCGCGCCCGGACAGCCCTTCCCCGCCGAGCGCGTCGACGCCATCAAGATGGGCACCACCGTCGCCACCAACGCCCTGCTGGAGCGCAAGGGCGCCGCCACCCTGCTGG
>SDZP01000413.1 GCA_004144935.1 Caulobacteraceae bacterium
TGTCGGAGTCGCCGAGCAGGCAGGGCACGGTCATGAACATGATGTAGAGGTCGAGCCAGAAGGACTGGCGCTCGATGTAGTCGATGTCCAGCGCCACCCGGCGGCGGACCAGCGCGGGCGTGTCGACCGGCCCGCGCGAGCCATTGACGGCGGCCCAGCCGGTCATACCCGGCTTGAGGCGGTGGCGGTGGGCGTATTCCTCGACCAGGCGCGAGCTTTCGGTGTCGCCGGTCTTCATGCCGACGGCATGGGGGCGGGGGCCGACCAGGCTCATCTCCCCGGCCAGCACGTTGAACAGCTGCGGCAGTTCGTCGAGGCTGGTGCGGCGAATGAAGCGGCCGACCGAGGTGACGCGGTCGTCGTCGCCGGTCACCTGCTTGCTGGCCGTGTGGTCGGTCAGTTCGTGCTTCATCGAGCGAAACTTCCAGACCCGGATTTCCTCGTTGTTGAAACCGTGGCGGCGCTGGCGGAAAAAGACGGGGCCGGGGCTGTCGAGTTTGATCAGCACCGCCACCAGGGCCATCACCGGGGCGAGCAGCACCAGCGCCAGGGCCCCGACGCCGAGGTCCTGAAGGCGCTTGAGGGCGGCTCGCCGCTCGTCGGTGGCGACGCCGGAGACCCGGGCCAGCGGCGCGTCGGCGATCCGGCTGATCACCGCATTGCTGGCCTCGCCGTCCAGATCGACGACCAGGCAGATGTCGTTGGGCAGGACGCTGAGCCGCTCGGTGAGCATGCGCACGCGCGGCTTGGCGGCCGAGGTCACGGCGATCACCACCTGGTCGACGTAAGGCATGATGCGGTGGCCGATCAGGGCGTCGAGGTCGCCCAGCACCGGCACCCCCTGCATGCGCGCCGGCGCCCGGCCCAGGCGGTCGTCGAACACGCCGACGACGTTGAGCTCACGCGATTCGAGCGCCACGGTGATCAGCCGGTCGGCGGCCTCGGTGGCCCCGACGATGACGATGTTGGGGGTCAGCAGCCCGGCCTTGAACCAGCGCCGGACCATGCCCCACCAGACCGCCTGCAGCAGGGCCAGGCCGACGAAGGCCGTGGCGAACCACAGGGTGAGCTGGCCGGAGGGCGGCGCGCCGCCGACCAGCCAGATGCCGGCCGTCAATATGGCTCCGCCGATCCCGAAGGCCGCGACCAGCCGCGTCATCCGGGTCCACAGCCGTCCGTGACGGGGGAAGCGGTAGAGGCCGACGCCGCCGAGCAGCCAGGTCATCACCAGGGCGCCAGCCGCATAGGGCGTGACCTGGGCCAGGCTGGCGTTGACCCAGCCCTGCGGGCTGGCGACATGCGCCCCGACCAGGGCCAGGCCCACCAGCGAGGCGACATCGACGATGCGGAACAGTCGCCCGATCATCTGGCCCTGGATGCGGTTGCGCAGGGAGGTCAGCCGGCCGGGCCGCAGAGGCCCCCGGCGGTCGCTCTCTTCCTCGGCCTTGGAACCGCGACGAAGGTCGTCGCGCAGGGCCTTGGCGGCGGCGACCCATGGCTCTTCAGCGGGCTGCGGGGCGGGGGTAAGCGTCATGACGCTGGCAGCTTGCCACGCCGGCCCTGATCACCCGGTTAACACGGTTCGGCCGGCCCGGCGTTTCCGGTGATTGCATGAGCGGCCCGAACCAGCTATCAGCGCCCCTCGCCTGGGGTGACGTGGCCGAGTGGCTGAAGGCACCGGTTTGCTAAACCGACGTACGGTTTAAAGCCGTACCGAGGGTTCGAATCCCTCCGTCACCGCCAGGCGTTTCTACCAACTCCTTGATCAGCCAGCCTTTTCGGGGGTCTGGCCCCGGCCGGCCCGCTCGGGACGTAGCTGTCTTTGCGCCCGTCATCCTCCCAAACGGGCGCCCGGCATTGACCCGCATCAAGGCGCGATGACGCCGGGCAGGTAGCAATGGACGGGTCGCCTTGGCGCGACGCGGCCGCTGGAGCAAGCCATGACCACCGAGGACGAAAAGCCCTTCCTGCCGGCGCTCGCCGAGCGGACCGCTCATTTTCTGGCGCCGCTGCAGCGGGAGATCGAGCGGGTCGTCGGCGAATTCGCCCGTGGCCTCGCCGCCCGTGACGTCTTCGACCCCGGGTTCGATGTGGACCTGGCGCAGACCGGTGACGGCCTCGAACTGACCGCCGAGTCGCCCGGCCTGACGGCCGGCGAGTCGGACTGCGGGCGGGCGGCCTGCCGAGCCGACCGGATCAGGCCTCGACCAGATGGGCCAGGCCGGCCGGGTTGCGGACCTCGAAGCGGCGGCAGCCCTGGAACCTCACCAGGCCATCGGCCTGCAGCTGGGTGACCATCCGCGAGACGGTCTCGATGGTCAGGCCGAGGTAGTCGGCCATGTCCTGGCGGCCCATCGGCAGTTCGGCGACCTGGCCGCGAAAGCGGCGGGCCATGTCCAGCAGGAAGCTGGCCACCTTCTCGCAGGCCGACTTGCGCCCCAGCAGGAGCAGGTGCTCCTGGGTGCGCTGCAACTCGCGGACGGTGCCGGACCAGATCATCCGCTCGATCCTGACACCCTCCTCGCCGCAGACCTTCAGGGCCGCCTTGCGGATCACCTGGATTTCGCAGACGCCCAGCGCCTCGGCCGAGAAGCGATGGGTCGGCCCGGCCTCCAGGCCGATGAAATCGCCGGGATAGTAGAAGTCGCCGACCTGGCGGCGGCCGTCGCTGAGCAGACGCGAGGTGCGGACCGCGCCGCGCACGACGCGGTAGATCATGTCCGCGTCCTCGTCCTGGACATAGATTTCCTCGCCCGGCCCGAAGGTCATGCGCACGCCGATGGTCCCGAGGTCGTCGATCGGCGAGGTGGGGGCGGCCGGCGAGGTGGGGGCGTTGGAGGGCAGGATCTGGCTGACGGCGGTCATCGGATATCTCCTTGGCGATGGTCAATCGCTAGAGCCGGAGAATGCGGACCGGAATTCGTGGGCTGCGCGTAAGGGAGGACGCTTAAGGGTTTCCACCTAGGTCGCGGGCAGGGG
>SDZP01000414.1 GCA_004144935.1 Caulobacteraceae bacterium
ATAGGCGCGCTGGTCGTCGTGCTCGTAGCGCAGCGCCAGATTGCTCGTGACATCCATCGGGGAACCGCCGTCGTTAGGTGTCCGTCCCGCCCCGGAAGGCGCGCCAACCGACTCGGTCGGAGGCTGGTAACGTGATTATCACGGATACGTTATGTTGCGCTGCGATGGAAGTCTGAAAATCGTCCCGGGGCGATCGGCGCCCAAAAATGCACCGGCTCTGCACGCCGATGACCGCATCGGGGCGGCGAGGTGTTCAGAGCGTGTCGGCGCCGCTTTGGGATTGCGCCAGGCGGTAGAGCCGCCGCTCCAGACCGTAGGCGGCGATTCCGGTCCAGCCGACCAGCAGGATGGCGAAGGCGCTTTCCCACCAGCCGACATTCTGCGGGTTCACGATGCCGTACCAGATGCGGTGATTGGTGATCAGCGCCATCAAGAGGTTGGTCAGGCTGATCCCCACCAGGAACAGCTTCATCGGCCCCATCGTCTCGACGCGCCACAGGCCCCAGATCAGGAACAGCGGGGCCAGGATGATGCCCAGGCCGAGGTTGATCAGCAGGTGCCAGGGATTGGGCCAGGCGATCAGGCTGGAGACCACCATGCCGATGCCCGCCAGCACGAAGCAGAGCACCACCCCGCCGGCGGCGATCCGCGAGCCGCCCAGCGCCACCACCGCCAGCCCGAAGCCGACCCCGGCCGCCGCCGCGCCGACGCCGCTGATCAGCACCCCGCCGTTGAACAGCCAGGGATGTCTGGCCGTCGTCCCGCCCAGCTCGCTGAGGAACTGGGTGGCGTTGTTGAATCCCGGGTACGCCAGCACCGCCAGCACCACGGCGAGGAAGGCGAAGATCGGGGCGGCGACGCCGATGGCCAGCAGGATGCGGCGGCGGCGCCAGCGCTGGTGAGCTGCGAACTGGGCGGCCAGGTCGTCGAGGATCACGCCGGACGGGCTCCGGCCGGCTCGACGACCGGGGCGGCGTCATTGCGGATGGCGGTCATCAGGGCCAGACGGGCCGGAGTCGGCTCGGGCGGCGGCTTGGGGCCGCGGGGCTTGAGGCCCCAGAGCGGCCGGATCAGGTCGAAACGGCGCACCGCCTCGTAGATCAGCAGGCTGCCGCTGAAGGTGATGGCGCTCAGCAGCGGCACCTCGATCCAGGCGGGCAGGCCCCTGGGGGCCAGCACGAACAGGGCCAGCACCAGCAGGGTCTGGTGAGCCATGTAGACCGGGAAGATGGCGTCGTTCAGGTAGCGCTTCAGCGGCGTGTCGGCGGCGCGCAGGTGGCGGCTGGCGAAGCCCAGGGCGGCGCAGACGGTGGTCCACTGGACGACCGCGAACATGCCGTTCTTGACCGAGCCGAACAGCAGGTTGCCGCCGGCGTTGGCGTGCAGGGCCATCAGGCAGGCCACCGACACCGCGGCCAGAGGCAGGGCGACGAAGCGCAGCCGCTCCAGCTGGTCCCAGACCCCGGGCCGGCCGACCACCAGGAAGCCGAACAGGAAGACGCCGAGGGAGGAGGCGTGGTTGTACCAGTCGTGCTGGATCTGGTTGTTCAAGCCGAACCACGGGAACAACAGCTGGCGGACGACCGCCAGGTAGAGGATCGGCAGGACCAGCAGCTTCCAGCCGGTGAGGACACGCTCGAGCCAGGCCTCGGCGGCGGCGATCCAGCCGGGACGGGTCAGCAGGGCCACGGCGACCAGGCTGTAGGCGCCGATGTAGAGCACGAACCACAGGTGGTTGATGGGGATGCCGTCGGCCCAGCCCTTCAGGCTGAACTCGCTGATCCACCAGTCGACGACGCTGCCGGTATAGCCGTCCTTGGCCGTGGTCTCGGCCCAGCCCTGCGGCGGCACCAGGATCAGGGTCCCGAACAGCAGCGGCGGGACGAGGCGGGCGAAGCGGGCCTTGAGCACGGCCTTGGAGTCATACTTGCGGCTCATCAGGCGCAGGGCGGCGCCGGAGACCAGGAACAGCAGGGTGAGGCGCCAGGGCGAGGTGAGGAGGATGATCTCCTCCATGGCCGCGAAGCGATGCCGGCTGTTCAGGTGCCAGTCCCAGGGCGTGTAGGCCAGGCCCACATGATAGAGGATCAACAGGCCCAGCGCGCCGATGCGCAGCCAGTCCAGATCCGCCCTTCGGCCGTGGGATGTGGGGGGAGGAGACACGGGGCGGTCCTATGCCGCCGACGGACGAAAAAGTCCACGGCCGTGGAGGCGATGCCGCTGACCGATCAAGGCCCTGTCTCCCGCGCCGAGGTGTGCCAGGCATGGGAATCACAAGGGCCCGCGGGGGTTCCGCGAGCCCAGACGATTCGCCCGGGCCGAGGCAGTATGCCTCAGCCCGGGCGTCCCGACGATGTCGGGGGTGTGACGCCCTAGAGCAGGAAGTCGCTGCCCTGCAGGGCCACACCGGTGCGGACGGTAATCTGGAAGTCCGCCACGCCGTCGCCGTTGACGTCGCCCTCGACCACCATGTTCGTGCTGTTCTGCGCGAAGTAGCGCAGTTGGCCGGCGACGCTGGTGAAGGCGCCCGTGCCGATGAAGGCAAAGGCGTCGTCCGACCCGCCGGTGATGGCGTCGATCAGGCGCAGATCGATCAGATCGGCCCCTTCCCGTTCAGTGCCGCGCGAGAAGTCGGCGATCAGGTCGCGGGCCCCCGGCGCGCTGTCGGCGACGCTGGTGAAGACGAAGGTGTCCGCTCCGGCGTTGCCCTGCATGATGTCCATGCCCTCGCCGCCGATCAGGAAGTCGTCGCCGTCGCCGCCGAACAGGCTGTCGTTGCCGAGCCCGCCCTTCAGCGTGTCGGCCCCCGCCTGGCCCGAGATGGTGTCATTGCCCGCGCTGCCGTCGAGGGTATTGGCCAGGGCGTTGCCGGTCAGCTTGTCGTTGCCGCCGGCGGCAATGACGTTCTCGATGCTCGTCAGGGTGTCGAATCCCGCCCCGGTGTTCTGGGCGTTGGCCGCGGTCAGGTTCACA
>SDZP01000061.1 GCA_004144935.1 Caulobacteraceae bacterium
AACAGGTTCCCCCTCAAACGCCCGACGACGCGGGTCGATCCCGGCCTACAGTAGCCAGGTCGACGTATGCATGGTGACGTCGCCATTGATCTTCAGCGTGTAGTCGGCCTTGCCGTCGCCATCGATGTCCAGCTGCAGGGTGGTCGTCCCGCCCTTGTAGCTCAGGCTCATCTGTCCGGCGGCCCCGCTCAGCTCGGCGACGACCGTGAAGGCCTGGTCGCCGGTGGTGGCCGGGTCGGCGTCGATGGCGGTCAGGTTGATCAGGTCGCCGTCGCTGACCGAGAAGTCGCTGATGCGGTCCTTCTCATGCAGGCCGATGCTGTCGGCGGTGATGACGAAGGTGTCGGCCCCGGCCCCGCCGGCCATCCGATCATTGCCGCGCCCGCCGGTCAGGGTGTCGGCCCCGCCGCCGCCCGACAGGATGTCGTTGCCGTCCAGCCCGACCAGCTTGTTGGCTCCGCTGTTGCCGGTGATCTTGTTGCCGCCGTTGTTGCCCGTGCCGTCGATCGCCGTCGTGCCGGTCAGTGCCAACTCCTCGAAGGCCTGATCCAGCGTCCAGGTCACGGCCGATTCTACGGTGTCGCGGCCGAAGCCGACTTCGTGCAGCACGTCGCCGGCCACATCGACGATATAGGTGTCGTCGCCGAGGCCGCCTTCCATGCGGTCGATGCCCGCGCCGCCATCGAGGGTGTCGCGGCCCTGGCCGCCGTACAGCTTGTCGGCGCCCGCGCCGCCTTTCAGCGAGTCCGTGCCCCGCTGGCCGAACAGCTGATCGTCCCCGTTGTCGCCGTTGAGGTTATCCTTGCCGCGGCCGCCATCAAGGACGTCGAGGCCTTCGCCGCCGTTCAGGGTGTCCTCGTCGCCCCAGCCGTACAGGGTGTCGTTACCCTCGCCACCGTTGAGGGTGTCGTCGCCGCGCATGCCATCGATGGTGTCGTCGCCGGCCATGCCGCTGAAGGTGTCGTCGGCGCCGCCGCCGACGATGACATTGTCGTCGTCCGGATCCTGGATCGACTGGGCCACCGCCGTGCTGAGCAGCAGGCCCAGCGCGTCCTGGTCGCTGCCGGCCGCGGCGGCGGCGAGCTCCTCGGCGATGGTGCTGGCGCTGGACATGCAAAAACCCCTCACGAAACTGGCGGCACCCTAGCGGCGCGCCCCGGTCCGGGCAACGGGCTCAGTCGCCGCAGGCGAGCCCCTTGAGCAGGGTCTGGAAGGCCGTCCGGCGCAGGGTCGATGGATCGACCTTGGGCGACAGCTTGCCGGCCAGCTGCAGCACCAGCCCACCGTGCAGGCTGGCCCACAGCATATGGGCGATCAGCTCCGGATCGCCCTTGGCCCGGCCGCTCTCGACCAGCCCCCGGGCTTGACCGACCATCATCTCCCGGGCCCGGCCGCTGGCGGCGACCAGGTCTGGATAGTCCGCCTCGTTGGGCTGGGAGAGGTCGAACATCAGGCGATAGGCGTCAGACTGCTCCAGGGCGAAACGCACATAGGCCCGGCCGACCGCCTCGGAGACCGCGATCGGATCGCTCTCGGACTGGAAAGCCGCCTCCATGGCCTCGGCGAAGCGGGTGAAGCCGCTGGCGCGGACGGCGGCCAGGATGTCGTCCTTGTCCTTGAAATAGCGATACGGGGTCATCGGGCTGACCCCCAGCTCGGCCGCCAGCTGGCGCATGGTCACCGCGTCCGGGCCGTGCTCGGCGAACAGATGCTCGGCTGCGGCGCAGAGGCGCTCACGGAAATCTTCGACCTGTGACGGGGAAAGCGCGCGGGGCATGGACACGAAACAATGAGAGGCTGTTGTCGGAGCCTATAGCTTACAATATAAGTTTACGTCGTAAATTAATGAGGACCCAATGGACCGCTGGGATTACCTGATTGCCAAGGGCGACCTGGCCCGCGGCGAACTGCGCGCGGCGCCGGCGGCCGAGCTGGCCGAGGGCGAGGCGCTGCTGGCGGTCGAGCGCTTCTCGCTGACGGCCAATAACGTCACCTACGGGGCGATGGGCGACGCCTTCGGCTATTGGTCCTTCTTCCCTGCCGCGGAGGGCTTCGGCCGTGTGCCGGTCTGGGGTTTCGCCACCGTCGTCGCCTCGAAGGCGGAAGGGGTCGAGCCCGGGCTTCGCCTGTTCGGTTACCTGCCGATGTCCAGCCACTTCACAGCCCGTCTGGTCAGGCGCGGCGGCGGCTATGTCGACGCCGCCGAGCATCGCGCCCAGCTGCCGCCGACCTACAACCAGTACGCCGAAGCGCCCCGGCCGTCAGAGACCGACGACCACCGGGCCCTGCTGCGGCCGCTGTTCGCCACCAGCTGGCTGATCGACGACTTCCTGGAGGAGGCCGGGGACTTCGGCGCGACGTCGGTGATCCTGACCAGCGCCTCCAGCAAGACGGCGCTGGGCCTGGCATGGCGCCTCGCCAAGCGCGGCGTCGCGGTGATCGGCCTCACCTCGCCGGGTAACAGGGCATTCCTCGAAAGCCTGGGGACCTTCGCCAGGGTCGTGGCCTATGACGACATCGACAGCCTGGACCTCGAAGGTCCCGTCGCCATCGTCGACTTCGCCGGCAACGCCGGGGTCGTCGGCCGGCTGCATCGCCGGTTCGCCGACGCCATCGTCCACAGCGCCATCGTCGGCGCCACCCACTGGGAGGCCGCGCCCGAGCAGGCCGAGCTTCCCGGCGCGCCCCGCGCCCTGTTCTTCGCCCCCGACCAGATCCGCAAGCGGATGGGGGAGTGGGGCGCGGCCGAGTTCGACCGGCGGTTCGCCGAGGGCCTGGCCGACTTCGTGGCGGGCAGCCCCTGGCTGAAGCTGGAAACCGTCCATGGCCCGGATGGGCTGGCCGAGGCCTGGTCGGCGGTGGCCGGCGGTACGGCGTCGCCGGACACAGGCCTGATCGTCAAACTCTAGGAACAGGACGGGAGAAGCGGACATGGACGGCGAACCCAGGGGCAACCCCTTCCTGCGCGGCAACTTCGCGCCGGTGCGGACCGAAGACGACTTCGACCTGGCCGTCGTCGGCATACTGCCCGACCAGATCGCCGGGGTTCTCTACCGGATCGGTCCCAACCCGCAGTTCGAGCCGGACCAGCGCGCCTATCACTGGTTTGGCGGCGACGGCATGGTCCACGCCTTCGAAATCGCCGGCGGCAAGGTGCGCTATCGCAACCGCTACGTCCGCACCCCGCGCTGGCAGACCGAGAACGCGGCCGGGCGGCGGCTCTACGGGCCGATGGGCAACCCGATGCTGACCGATCCCTCGGTGATGGGCACGGACAGCGGCGTGGCCAACACCAACATCATGCTGCACGCGGGCCGCCTTCTGGCCCTGGAGGAGGCGCACGCCCCGTTCGAGGTCGAGGTCGGCTCGCTGGACCCGGTCGGCTACCGCGACTTCGGCGGCAAGGTCACCGCCCATCCCAAGGTCGATCCCCGCACCGGCGAGCTGGTCTTCATCGCCTATGCCGACGATCCGACCCCGCTCAGCAACCGGATCAGCTGGGGCGTCGCCGGTCCCGACGGGGTCCTTATCAAGCGCGAGACGTTCGAGGCGCCCTACTGCTCGATGGTCCACGACTTCGCCCTCACCGACCGCTACGTGATCATCCCCCTGCTGCCCCTGACCGGCAGCCTGGAGCGGGCCATGAGCGGCAAGCCGGCCTTCGCCTGGGAGCCGGAAAAGCCGGCCCAGCTGGCCATCATCGATCGCGAGACGGGCGTCGCCTCGCTGCGCTGGGCGCCGGTCTCGGCCGGCTACGTCTTCCACGTCACCAACGCCTGGGAGGAGGAGGGCGACGTCGTCGTCGATGTCATGCGCTATCCCCAGGCGCCCTTCTTCCCGCTGGCCGACGGCTCGCCGGGACGCGAGACCGGCGCGGTGTCCCTGCGCTGGCGGATCGACCTCTCGGGGCCCGACCCCGTCGCCACCGAGCAGACCCTCGACGACCTGGCCGGCGAGTTTCCGCGCTGCGACGAGCGCTATGCCCAGCGGCCGCACCGCCACGCCTGGTTCTCCGGCCAGCAGCGCCGGCCGGGCGATATCCGGGGTGACGGCCTGGCCCACCTCGACACCCATAGCGGAGAGCGAACCTTCTGGACCGAAGAGGGCCTGGGCGGCGTCGGCGAGCCGATCTTCGTCCCCCGCTCCGCCGATGCGGCCGAGGGCGACGGCTGGATCCTGACCATCCTGTTCCGGCCGCACACCGACACCAGCGAGCTGGCGGTCTTCGACGCCCTCGACGTCGCCGCCGGTCCGGTCGCCCTTGCCCCGGTCCCGCGTCGTATCCCGTTCGGTTTCCACGCCAATTTCGTTGCCCAATAGGCAACAGGTGCGCGTCATCGCCGCCAGGCCCCCTTTCAAAGGTTGCTCCGACCACGGGGCGGTCTAGGATCAAGATCACGGTGGCAGGGGGCCAGCCGGTGCGGTGAAGGCTGGACGCGTGTTGGTCCGGCGCCGAGCGTGAGTGGGGCTGATGGGTATCGCCGATCTGGCGGTTTTGGACTGGGGCGGCCTCGTCATAGACGCCGCCGGCAGCGAGTCCGTGCTGGGCGGCGCCGCGGGCGCGAACGCCGTCCCGATGGGCCTGCGCCGGAGAATGCCGAAATTCTCGCTCGCCGCCGTGCGTTGCGCGGTCGGTGTCGCCGTCCCCGGCTGCGAGCTGGTGTTCGCCTCGCGCTACGGCGACGTGACCACGGCGCTCAGCCTGTCAGAGGCCATCGTCGCCGCCGACCTGCTGTCGCCCTCGGCCTTCTCCGCCTGCGTCCACAACGCCGCCCCGGGGCTGACCGCCCAGGTGGTCGGAGAGAAGTCCAGCCATACGGCGGTCGCCGCCGGCGACGCCAGCCTGGCCGCCGGCCTTCTCGAAGCCTGGCTGCGGCTGTCGTCGGGTGAGGCCCGGCAGGTCATCGTCCTGTTCGCCGAACAGGCCATGCCGGGCGTATATGCGGAATTCGACCACGAGCCGGCCGCGCCCTTCGTCGCCCTCGCCCTGCGGCTGTCCCTCGGCGGCTCCGGGCCGGCGGCGAGCGTCGGGCGTGGCCGGACTGGCGCCCTGGCCCTGATCGAGGCCCTGGGCGCCGGCGTCGCGGCCGTCGGCGTCACCGCCGACATGCGGACGGCCGCCTGATGATGGCCCTGCTGCGCGGGATCGAGCGGGGCGGGCGGGTGGTGACAACCGGCCTGTCCTTCGTGCTGTTCGGGCTCGGCGGCCTGGCGATGGCCCTGGCCATCTTCCCGCTGATCAACATCGGCCTGCACGCCCGCGACCTTCGCCAGCGGATCGCCCAGCTCATCGTGCAGCGGACCTGGCGGCTCTACATCCGCATCATGCGGCTGATGGGCACCCTCACCTACGAGTGCATCGGCGAGGACAGGCTGAAGGGCGACCACGGCGTCATGGTCGTCGCCAACCATCCCTCCCTGCTCGACATTGTCTTCATGATGGCCTTCATGCAGCGCACCAAGTGCGTGGTGAAGGCCGGGGTCTGGAACAACCCGTTCATGGCCGGGGTGGTGCGGGCGGCCGGCTACATCCCCAACCTCGGCGATCCCGAACGCCTGCTCGAGGACTGCGCCCAGGCCCTGCGCGAAGGCAACAACGTGGTGATCTTTCCGGAAGGCTCGCGCACCGTGCCAGGCCAGCCCCGGGTCATGCAGCGCGGCTTCGCCTATGCGGCCTTGAAGGCCGGCGCGCCTGTCCGGCTGGTCAGCATCACCTGTGTCCCATCCACCCTGCAGAAGGGCACGCCCTGGTACCGGGTGCCGGTCACTAAGCCGCACTGGACGTTGGTCGTGCATGACCGCATTGAAGTTTTTGAATTCGCGGGGCAAGACCCGCTGCCTGTCGCCGCGCGTCACCTGGTGACTCGTGTCGATGAGATGATGGAAGAGAAGCTGCGCGCATGAGCGACCTGGAAAACGACATCAAGATGATGATCATCGATGTCCTCAATCTCGAGGACGTCGGCCCCGAGGACATTGACCCTCAGGAGAACCTGTTCGGCGACAGCGGCCTGGCGCTCGATTCCATCGACGCCCTGGAGATCGGCGTCGGCGTCCAGAAGAAGTACGGCATCAAGATCAACGCCGAGGACAAGAGCACCCGGGCTCACTTCCAGTCGGTCCGCTCGCTCGCCGAGTTCGTCGCCGCCCAGCAGCAGGCTGCGTGACGGAGAAGATCATGGACAGACAGGCCATTTACAAAGAGATCGCCGACTTCCTGGTGGAAACCTTCGAGGTTCCCGAGCATGAACTGAGCCCGGACGCCGACCTGGTCGACAACCTCGGGCTGGACAGCATCGACGCCGTCGACCTGATGGTGAAGCTGCAGGAAATCACCGGCAAGAAGGTGACGCCCGAACAGTTCAAGTCGGTGCGGACGATCAACGACGTCCTCGACGTGACGGAACAACTCGCCGCCAATGGCTGAGCCGACAGCGGGGCCGCCGGCCCCCGTCGAAGGGACCAGACGGCGCCCCGACCCGGTCACCCTCGTGCTGGCGGTGATTTCGGTGCTCTATCCGTTCATCGCCCTGTTCGCGGTCCGGTCCCTGGGACCGATCCCGGTAGTTGCGGCCCTCTGCTTGCTGCTGGTGGCGCGGGTGGCGTTCGGCTGGGGCAGGGGGGTGCCGCTGGGCATGGCGCTGGCCCCGCTGGCGGTGGCCCTGCTGATGGGCCTGACCATGCTCTGGGACGCCCACCGGGCGGTGCGCTTCTATCCGGTGTTCATGAGCGGGGCGATGCTGGCGGCCTTCGCGGCCAGCGTCGTCAAGGGCCCCAGCATGATCGAGCGTCTGGCCCGCATCGCCGAACCGGACCTGCCGGAAGCGGGCGTGGCCTACACCCGCAAGGTGACCATGGTCTGGTGCCTGTTCCTCTTTCTCAACGGCCTGGTCGCCCTGTGGACGGCCCTCTACGCCAGCCTTGAGGTCTGGACCCTCTACAATGGCTTCATCTCCTACGTGCTGATGGGCGCGCTGCTGGGGGGTGAACTGCTGATCAGGAAGTGGGTGCGCAGGGAGAAGGCGGCGTGAGCCCCTTCATCGCCGCCTTGCTGACCGCCCCGGCCGATCGCGTCTTCTTCACGGGCGAGCGCGACGTCACCGCCGGCCAGATCCGGGCGACCGCAGCTGATCTGGCGGCGCGTATCGGCGGCGACGCGCCGCTGTTCCTGCATACCGCCTCGGCGGCCAGGTTTACGGCCACCCTGTTGGCCGCCGCCCTCGCGGGCCGGGCGCTCGTGTTGCCGGCCCATACCCAGGCCGCCTACCTCGCCGAGGTCGGCGGGACCGGCGCCCTGCTGCTCGACGACGCCGCCATCGCCCTGTCGGACGCCGCCGACGCCGAGCCCGGCGATGCCGCCGCTGACGTCGCCCTGACCTTCTTCACCTCGGGCTCGACCGGCGTCCCCAAGCGCATCGAACGCCGCCTGGCGCAGCTGGAGACCGAGGCGCGCGCCCTTGAGGCCGTGTTCGGGCGCGAGGCCGGGGCGGTGCAGGCCACCGTGTCGCACCAGCACATCTACGGCCTCATCTACCGCATCGTCTGGCCGCTGATGGCCGGCCGGCCCAGCGCCGACCGGGCGGCCGAATACTGGGAAAATCTCGACGGCAAGCTGGGCGCGGGGGCGACCCTGATCTCCAGCCCGGCCCACCTGACCCGCCTGCCGCCGGGCATGGACCTCGCCGCCCAGGCGCCGGACCTGATCTTCTCCTCCGGCCAGTTGCTGCAGACCCCGGCGGCTCTGGCCTGCACCGCCGCCTTCGGCCGGCCGGTCACCGAGGTGCTGGGCAGCACCGAGACCGGCGGCGTCGCCTGGCGCCGCCAGCAGGCCGGCGACGAGCCCTGGACGCCGTTCGAGGTCGTCACCCTCGGCTGGGGCGAGGACGGCGCCTTGAGCGTCACCACCCCCTACCTCGACGGCGACGAGCCCTTCCCGATGGGCGATCGCGGGGAGGCGCTGGCGGACGGTCGCTTCCGCCTGCTCGGCCGCGCTGACCGCATGGAGAAGATCGACGGCAAGCGGGTCTCGCTCACCCGCGTCGAGGAGGCCCTGGCCGCCCTGCCGCAGGCTGTCGAGGCCGCCGCCTTCACCCTGCCCGGTCGCAAGAGCGCCCTGGCCGCCGTTGTCGCCCTCAGCGCCGAAGGGCGTACAGCCCTGCAGGTCGAAGGCGCCTTTCGTCTCGGGCGCCATCTTCGCGCCGCCTTGGCCGATAGACTGGAGCCGATAGAGAGGCCCAAACACTGGCGCTTCGTCGATCGCCTGCCGACCGATGCCCAGGGGAAACGCCGCTTGAGTGACCTTCGCGCCCTGTTCGACGCGCCGCGCCTGCCGCCGTTCGACGTGGTCGCCCGGGATGGGGATGTCGCGCATCTGAAGGTCAGCCTGCCGCCCACCCTGGCCTGGTTCCAGGGCCATTTCCCCGGCGAGCCGATCCTGCCGGGCATCAGTCAGGTCCACATGGCGGTGCTGCTGTCCGCCCAGGTGCTGGGCTGGACTCCGGAGGGCGCCGATCTGAACCGCGTCAAGTTCAAGGACATCGTCCGGCCGGGCGAGACCCTGGACCTGACCCTCACCGCCGAGCGCGACAAGGGCCGGCTAAGCTTCCGCTGGCTGCGGGCCAACGGCGGCGAGGCTTCCTCCGGAAGTATCGGCTAAAGGCCGATTACCATCTCCGGGTGACTTTTCGGGCTATTGGCGTTAAGGACTGTCCATCGCTGGCCTAGACCCTTGGGCGCCAGTGACTGGGAGAGCGGCCGAGTCGCCTGCTCCCGCCTGCAGGCTGTGGCGCGACACATGGGTCCCCATGATCATCGCGCCCGCGGCCGTCCCTGACAGGAGACCCCATGATCGAGGAAGGATTCGTCCGCCTCTACGCCAACGACTTCGCCAGCCTGGCGGCCCGCGCCGAGGCCGGGGTCGAGGTAGAGGCGCTGGTCCAGAAGCGGATCAGCGAAGCGCGCAGCCATGCGGCGCTGATGGACGCGCGCAAGGGCGACGGACATCTGCCGGCGGTCGCCGACCGCCTGGTCGAGGAAGCCGGCCGCACCAGCAGCCGGGTCGTGCGCGAAATGCAGGATGTGGCCGGGGCCATGGCCCGCCGTCGCGAGTTCCTGGAACGCGTCGCCGACATCCTGCGCACGCCGCCGGCGGCGGCCAAGGCCACGATGGCTGTGCGTCAGGCCTGACGGTCTTTCCAGATCGGCAACGAAAAAGGGCCGGCTCCTCGCGGAGCCGGCCCTTCTCGTTGGTTACGCTCGAAAGCTTATTAAGCCTGGAGGTTGCCAGCGGACATCTTGCCGCTACGCTTGTCCTTCTCGAGTTCGTACGTGATCTTCTGACCTTCTTCGAGGCCGCGGAGACCCGCGCGCTCGACGGCCGAGATGTGCACGAAGACGTCAGCGCCACCTTCATCGGGTTGGATGAAGCCGAAGCCTTTGGTTCCGTTGAACCACTTGACGGTGCCGGTAGACATATTGGGTAGTCCTTAGTTCATGAGTTCTCGCCCGTGCGCATGTCGCGCGAGCGATCAATTTCGAGATGGTCGGGGTGCAGGTCCGGGCGCTTCAGTGAGTGAAGCATGGATATACGGCCGAACCGAAACGAATTCGATGGCTCAAAACTGACAGGTCTTCGAAGGTTTCGCAAGAAATATTTCCAGAAGTGTTTTGGCCGGCCTCGTATTGCGGCGCACGCATCCCGATATGACTTTCAGGCGTTTTGTCGATGGACGGCGAATCCTGCCCGACATCGGAGCTCCCAAATGACCCTTCTTGACCGCCTGCCTGGAATGACCGACGCCGAGGTCATCAACCTGCTGGCCAACGCCCGCCGCCTCAGCGAGGGCGCCGATCCGGTCCGCGCCGCGGCCGCCGGAGAGATCCTCCCGGCCCTCGAAACCGAAGCCGAAACCCGCAGCGCGGCCAAATCGGCCGCCCTGTCCGCCGCTCGCAAGGCCCGCGTCCCGACCAAGCGCAAGGCCGCCGTGGAAACCGCCGTCGTCGAAGTCGCCTGACCGCGATCGCGACAAACGGCGACCGCGCGAAAAACGCCGCCATCCTGCAACCGCTTCAGCCACTCCCCGTTCAGGGTGAGGGGTGGAGCGGTTTTGCGCCCGAAACAATGCCGGAGGGGCAGTGCCGACGACAGCGACAGTCTCAGGACCCGCGGACGATCCCGTGAGGATTTCGACCGGCAACACGGGCCTGGACGACATTCTGATGGGCGGCCTCGATGCCGACCGGATGTATCTCTACGAAGGCCGACCAGGCACCGGCAAGACCACGATCGCCCTGCAGTTCCTGCTGGAAGGCGCCCGGCAGGGCGAGCGGGTTCTCTACATCAGTCTGTCGGAGACACGGCGCGAACTCGACCTGGTCGCCCGCCGGCATGGCTGGGACATCAGCGGTATCGACCTCTTCGAACTGGTGCCGCCAGAGAACATCCTCGATCCGGAACGGGAATTGACGGTCCTGCACCCGGCGGAGGTCGAACTCAGCGAGACCACCAAGCTGATCTTCGAGCAGGTCGAGGCGATCAACCCGACGCGTCTGGTCGTCGACAGCCTGTCGGAACTGCGCCTTCTGGCCCAGAGCTCGCTGCGCTATCGCCGCCAGATCCTGGCTCTGAAACACTTCTTCACCACGCGCCGCTGCACCGTGGTCCTGCTTGACGACCTGACCGCCCACGAAAACGACCTTCAGCTACATTCCATCAGCCACGGCGTTGTGTTGCTGGAGCAGCTGGCTATCGAGTATGGGGCCGAGCGCCGCCGCCTGCGGGTGGTCAAGATGCGCGGCATCAACTTCCGCGGCGGCTTCCATGACTTCAAGATCGAGAAGGGCGGGCTGGCCATCTATCCTCGCCTGGTCGCCTCGGAGCATCACGCCACATTCGCTGGGACCTTCACCCCCAGCGGCAACGCCGAGCTCGATCGGCTGCTTGGCGGAGGGCTGGAACGGGGCACCAACGCCCTGCTGATTGGGGCTGCCGGGGTCGGCAAATCATCGGTCGCCCTGTCCTACGCCATTGCCGCCGCCGATCGCGGAGAGCGTGCGGTGTACTTCGCCTTCGATGAGGGGCGCGGCACGCTGGAGGCCCGCGCCCAGACGCTCGGGCTGCCGCTGCAGAACAAGCTCGAGAGCGGCCTGATCCAGTATCGCCAGATCGATCCGGCAGAGATGTCGCCCGGCGAGTTCGCCGACGCCGTCATCCGCAGCGTCGAGGAGGGCGGCGCGCGGGTCGTCATCATCGACAGCCTCAACGGCTATCTCAACGCCATGCCGGACGGGCGCTTCCTGGTCCTGCAGATGCACGAACTGCTCAGCTACCTGGCCCAGCAGGGTGTCCTCACCATTCTCGTCCTGGCCCAGCACGGCCTGGTCGGGCCGATGGAGACGCCGCTCGACATCAGCTACCTCAGTGATGCAGTGATCATGCTGCGCTACTTCGAACATGCCGGCGTCGTGCGCCGCGCCCTGTCGGTGGTAAAGAAGCGCAGCGGCAACCACGAACATACCATCCGGGAGTTCAAGCTGTCAGGGCAGGGCATTTCCGTCGGACCGCCACTGACCCAGTTCAGCGGCATCTTCTCGGGCACCCCGACCTACCTCGGCGACGCCGGGCCTTTGCTGGACCTGCAGGACCATGGCGCGTAGCGGAGCGGCCTCCGAACGTGTTCTGGTCTTCGCCCCCATCGGGCGGGACGGCCCGGCCTCGGCCGAATTGCTGCGGCGCGGTGGTCTGGACGCCGTCGTGTGCGATGACCTTTCGGGCCTGGTGCAGGCGTTGCGGAGCGGCGCGGCGGCTGTCTTCGTCGCCGAGGAGGGTCTGTTCGGCAAGGATCTGACCGACCTTTCCGCCTGGATCGACGCCCAGCCTGCCTGGTCGGACCTGCCGTTCGTGGTGCTGACCAGCCGTCATGAGCAGCCGCGGGTCGCCGCCTGGCGCAAGACCATCGTCGAGACCCTGCGGAACGTCTCCCTGCTCGAGCGGCCGGTGCAGCCGATCACCTTGACCAGCGCGGTCCAGGCGACCCTCCGCGCCCGGTCGCGGCAATACGAGGTCCAGGCCCTGCTGGAAGCCCGCGAGCAGGCGGCCCATGAACTGGAGGCGCTTGTCGCAGCACGCACTGAAGAGCTGCGCACCGCCAACGCCGAACTGGTGACCCAGATGGCCGAGCGCGCCCGCATCGAGGAAAACCTGCGCCAGGCCCAGAAGATGGAAGCCATCGGCCAGCTGACCGGCGGCGTCGCCCACGACTTCAACAATCTGCTGATGGTCATCCAGGGCGGCCTCGACATGCTCGACCGCCAGGAGGATCCGGCTCGCCGGGCCCGCATGCTGCAGGGCATGCGTCAGGCCGCCGACCGCGGCTCGGCCCTGACCCGCCAGCTGCTGGCCTTCTCCCGCCGCCAGCCCCTGGCCCCGGAAGCGGTCGATCTGCAGGCCCGCATCGGCGGCATGCGCGAACTTCTGGACCGGTCGCTGCGCGGTGATGTCCATGTCGACCTGGAATTCGACGCCGGTCTCTGGCCGGTGGAGGTCGACGCCGGCGAGCTGGAGCTTGTGATCCTCAACCTGGCCTTCAACGCCCGGGACGCCATGCCCCAGGGCGGCGAGATCGTTATCTCCGCCCGCAACGTCGACAACTGGCGCGAGGGCGACATGCTCGGCGACTTCGTGCGGCTGGAGGTCCGCGACAATGGCTCGGGCATGAGCGAGGCGGTCAGGGCGCGGGTCTTCGAGCCCTTCTTCACCACCAAGGAGATCGGCAAGGGGTCAGGCCTCGGCCTCGCCCAGGCGTATGGCTTCGCGCGCCAGTCCGGCGGCTCCGTGCGCATCGAGTCCAAGGTGGGCGAGGGGACCAGCGTCATCCTCATGCTGCCTCGCTCAAGCAAGGCGATCAGCGCCGCGCCCCGGCCGGCGCTAGACACCGGTCCCGTGCGCACGCCCGGCCGCTTTTCAGGCTGCGTCCTGCTCGTCGAGGACGACGACGAGGTCGCCTCCCTGGTCACCGAGATGCTGCATCAGATCGGCTTCGACGTGACCCGCGCCGCCTCGGCCGCCGGCGGCCTCGGGGCCCTGGCCAACGGCCGCAAGATCGATGTCGTGTTCAGCGACATCATGATGCCCGGG
>SDZP01000062.1 GCA_004144935.1 Caulobacteraceae bacterium
CGTTGGGCTGGAGGATCTGGTCGCGGGCCGGCAGACCGCACAGGCCGCGTTGGCGCTTGCCCCCGACGACCCTGATGTGCGGCATGTGATGGGCATGGTGGAATTGCATGCCGAGGGACTACGAGCCGCCGCCCCGTGGTTCGAGGAGGCCGAACAGCTTGGTTATCCCCTGACCGCGGCGCAGCAGGCGCAGTCGGCCGGCTCGATGCAATTCCTCTCAGAGGCCGGTGACCTGAGGCCTGGGGGCCGCCCGATCGGGGCGCCTCGCCTGAAGGCCGAAGGACCGGTGCGGGTCGATCTTCTCAATGACGACAAGACGCCCATGGAGTTTGTGGTTCACGTCCTCCAGCAGTCGTTCGGCATCCGCTATGTCGAAGCCGTCCAGGTCATGCTGACGATACACACCGAAGGGCGCGCCAGCGCCGGAAGCTTCGCCCGCGAGACAGCCGATGCGATCTTCGAAGAGGTTACGGGCCTCGCCCGCAGCGAAGGCTTTCCGCTCCAGCTGGAGCTCATCACCGAAGCGGCGGACTGATCACCACATGTCGACCCAGCGCCGCTCCGGCTTGCGGCGCTTCCTGGCGCTCTGCAGGCCGGCCATCACCCAGCGGCGCGAATCGGCCGGGTCGATGACCGCGTCGATCTCCAGGGCCGCCGCCATGCTGGTCGCCTTGCCGCGGGCGTACATGTTGGCCACCAGCTTGTCGAACAGCGCCTTGTTGGCGGCGGGGTCCGTCTCGGCCTCCAGCTCCTTGCGATAGCCGAGCTTCACCGCGCCTTCGAGGCCCATGCCGCCGAATTCGCCGGTCGGCCAGCTGACGATGAAGTTGGGGCTGTGGAAGCCGCCGCCGGCCATCGCCTGGGCGCCGAGGCCATAGCCCTTGCGCAGCACCAGGGTGAACAGCGGCGGGCCGAACTTAGCCCCGGCCACGAACATCCGCGAGACACGGCGGACGGCGCCGGCGTCCTCGCTCTCGGGGCCGACCATGAAGCCCGGGGTGTCGCAGAGACTGACCACCGGCAGGTCGAAGGCGTCGCAGAGCTGCAGGAAGCGGGCGGCCTTCTCGGCCCCGTCGCAGTCGATGGCCCCGCCGAGGTGTTTCGGATCGTTGGCGATCAGCCCCATCGGCCGGCCCTCGATACGGATGAAGCCGGTGACCATGCCGGCCGCGAAGCCGCGCCGCAGTTCCAGGAAGGAGCCGGTGTCGGCCAGGCTCTCGATGACGGCGCGGATGTCGTAGACCCGGAGCCGGTTCTCCGGGATCGCCCGGCGCAGGGCCCTCTGGTCCGGCGCTGTCCATTCGGCCAGATCGCCCTGGAACATGGAGAGGGCGTGCTTGGCCAGCGCCGTGGCGTGGGCCTCGTCGTCGGCCAGGATGTCGATGACGCCGTTGGCCCACTGGGTGGCGGAGGGGCCAATGTCCTCCGGCTTGAACAGCCCGAGGCCGCCGCCCTCGATCATCGCCGGACCGCCCATGCCCAGGTTCGAATCCCGGGTGGCGATCAGCACCTCCGACAGCCCGGCGATGGCGGCGTTGCCCGCGAAGCAGCGGCCGGCGACGATGGCGATCTTGGGCACCTCGCCAGCCAGCTCGGCCATCTTGCCGAAGGTGGTGACATCCAGACCCGCCACCCCGGTGGTGTCGGTGTCGCCCGGCCGGCCGCCGCCGCCCTCGGCGTACCAGATCACCGGCAGCTTCTGCTCGTCGACGATGCCCAGCAGCCGGTCGGTCTTCTTGTGATTGAAGTGGCCCTGGGTGCCGGCCAGGACGGTGAAGTCGTAGGCCAGCGCCGCGACCCTCGCCTTCTCCGGGGCGAACAGGGCGCCGTTGACCGTGCCGATGCCGGTGATGATGCCGTCGGCCGGCGTATTGGCGATTAGGTCCTCGACCTTGCGGCGGCGGCGCTGGGCGGCGATGGCCAGGGCGCCGTACTCGATGAAGCTGCCCGGATCGACCAGGTCGTCGATATTCTCCCGCGCCGTGCGGTGGCCGGTGCGGCGGCGCTTGGCGACGGCCTCCGGCCGGGCTGTGTCGAGGGTGAAGGCGTGCCGGTCGATGACCTCCTGGAGGTCGGGGCGGATGGCGTCCGGGTCGCCGGCTTCCTCCTCGACGGCCTCGAGGCCCTCGACATCCCCGGCCACGATGAACAGCAGCGGCTGGCCCTTGAGCAGGGTCTGGCCGGCCTGCGCGGCGACGCGTTCCACCCGGCCGCCGACCGGGGCGACGACGACATGCTCCATCTTCATCGCCTCGAGGATGCCGACGGTCTGGCCGGGACGGACGAGGTCGCCCTCCGCCACCTCGATCTGGCCGACAGTGGCCTGCAGCGGCGCGGGCACGGCCTGGGCGCCGGCCAGCTCCTCGAACGCCTCGACCACGGCCTCTTCGGCCTGGGCGACCTCGGCGGCGGGGGCCGGGGCCAGCGCCTCGGCCTCGGCCAGCAGCCGCTCGAGGTTGTCCTCCAGGAAGCGAGTCGTCGCCTGCCCGTGCGCCACCGCCGGCTCGGCCAGCAGGGCCCGCAACAGGGGGATGTTGCTCTCCACGCCTTCGAGGCGGAATTCCTTCAGCGCCCGGGCGGTCTTGGCGGCCGCGCCGGCATGGTCCGAGGCCCTGACGACGACCTTGGCCAGCAGGCTGTCATAGGCGGGGCTGGTGACATAGCCGCCATAGCCGAAGCCATCGACCCGCACACCGGGGCCGCTGGGCGGTTCATAGGCGCGGATCAGGCCGCCGGCCGGCTGGGCCGTGCCGTCGACGGCGAGGGTCTCGAGGTTCACCCGCGCCTGGATGGCGGCGCCCTTGAAGGGCGGGGTCTCCGTGAGGCCCAGCTTGGCCAGCGAGGCGCCGGCCGCCAGGTTGATCTGGATCTGCACCAGATCCAGGCCGGTGACCTCCTCGGTGACCGTATGCTCGACCTGCAGCCGGGCATTGGTCTCGATGAACGCGAAGCGGCCGCTCGCCGCGTCGACCAGGAACTCGACCGTGGCCAGGCCCTTGAGGTGCTTGGCGGCGCAGAGCTTGACCGCGGCCTCGTGCAGGGCCGCGCGCAGGCGCTCGCCCAGGGCCGGAGCCGGGGCCATCTCGATGATCTTCTGGTGGCGGCGCTGCACCGAGCAGTCGCGCTCGCCGATGGCCACGCAGGTCGCGGCGTCGCCGGCCACCTGCACCTCGATGTGGCGGGCGTTGTCGACCAGCCATTCGGCATAGACGGCGCCGTCACCGAAGGCGGCCTTGGCCTCGCGCGAACAGGCGGCGAAGGCCGCCTTCACATCATCGCCGGGCCGCACGATCCGCATGCCCCGCCCGCCGCCGCCGGCCACCGCCTTCAGCATCATCGCCCCATGCTCGGCCAGGAACCGCTCCGCTCCGGCCGCGTCGGTCGCCCCGGTGCCGGCCAGCAGCGGCACGCTCAGCCGGGCCGCCAGGGCGCGGGCCGCGGCCTTGTCGCCGAAGGTCTCCAGCACGTCCGGCGAGGGGCCGACGAAGACGATGCCGGCGCCGGCGCAGGCCCGGGCGAAGGCGGCGTTCTCGGACAGGAAGCCGTAGCCCGGGTGGATGACATTGCACTGCGCCGTCTTCGCAGCGGCGATGACGGCGGGAATGTCGAGATAGGCGGCCGGACCGCTGGCGTTCAGGGCGATGGCCTCATCGGCGGACCGGACATGCAGGCTCCGGGCGTCATCCTGCGCGTACAGCGCCACGCTGGTCAGTCCGAGACCGGCCGCCGCCCGGGCGATGCGGATGGCGATCTCGCCGCGATTGGCGATGAGCAGGCGCTTGAAAGCCATGAAGTCCTCGAACGAGCGTTTGAGGCAACATAGCGGGTGGGCGGCGCGGGTGTACCCCTCACCGCCCCTTTATCGACCCTAAGCCACCGCCAGCGTCACATCGACATTGCCGCGGGTCGCCTTCGAGTATGGGCAGACTTCGTGCGCCTTGTGCAGCAGCTCTTCGGCCTGGGCCTTGTCCAGGTCCGGGGCGGTCAGGGTCAGGCGGACGCCGATGTGGAAGCTGGTGTCGTCCTTGATCAGGTCGACCTCGCTATCCAGGCTGTGCTCGCCGAGCTTCACCCCGGCGCCGCGCGCCACCAGGCCGAGAGCGCCGAGGAAACAGGCCGCGTAGCCGGCGGCGAACAGCTGCTCCGGGTTGGTGCCCGACCCGTCGCCGCCCATCGACTTGGGATAGCCCAGCGTCACGTCCAGATGGCCGTCGTCGGACCTGGCGGTCCCGGCGCGGCCGCCGACGGCGTGGGCCTTGGCGGTGTAGATGGGGTCGGTCATGGGAGGCTCCTGCAAGGTGAGCCCAGAACATGGGGCGCGGCGGCCGGCGAACAACCGTCAGGCCGTCTGCAACGCCACTTCCGGCACGGTTTCCTTCAGCCGGCCGCCGATGCGGATCGGCTCGATGCGCTTGGCCAGGCCCGTCCGGTCGTCCGTTTCGACATAGACGCCGCACACCGTCGCCGGGCCCTCGGCGGGCCGGTAGCGGCCCTGGCTGATCTTGGTGGTGAAGCGGCGGAGCGGCTCTTCCTTGTCGTTGCCGATGACGCTGTCGTAGTCGGCGCAGGCCCCGGCGTCGGTCTGGTAGGCCGTGCCGCCGGGCAGGATCTGGGCGTCGGCGGTGGGCACATGGGTATGGGTGCCGACCACGAGGCTCGCGCGGCCGTCGCAGAAGTGGCCCATGGCCATCTTCTCGCTGGTCGCCTCGCAATGCATGTCGACGACCACGGCGTCGGCGATGTCGCCGATCGGAGCCTGGTCGAGCTCGCGGTTGGCGGCGGCGAAGGGGTCGTCCATGGCGTCCATGTGGACCCGGCCCAGCAGGTTCACCACCAGTATGCGGCGGCCATCGGCCAGCACGAAGAGGTTGGAGCCCCGCCCCGGGGCGTCGGACAGGATCGGATAGTTGGCCGGACGGATCAGGCGTGGCTCTCGGACGATGTAGGTCAGCGCCTCTTTCTGATCCCAGCTGTGATTGCCCAAAGTGAGACAGTCGGCTCCGGCGTTGAACAGCTCGCGAGCGGTGTTCTCGGTGATGCCGAAGCCGGCGGCGGCGTTCTCGGCATTGACGATCACGAAGTCGAGCCCGAGGCGGCGACGCAGGCCTGGCAGATGGTCGGCGAGGCCGTCACGGCCGGCCCGGCCGACGACGTCCCCGAAAAAAGCGATACGCATCAAAGTTCCTTTCGCACCGCAGTATAGCCGGCCTCGGTCAGAATCCCATCCAGCGGCTGGTCGAAGGGACCATGCGGGATGGCGTCCAGTTCCTGGCCTTCATAGGCCAGGCCGACGAACGGCGGCGGATTGGAGGCGCCGCGCAGGGCGCCAAGGGTGCGGTCATAGAAGCCGCCGCCCTGGCCCAGGCGATGGCCGGCCCGGTCGAAGGCCAGCAGCGGCGCGAGGATCAGGCTGGGCGTGACCGGCGGAGCGCTGTCGAGCGGCGCCGGCAGACCAGCGAGGTCGTGGGCCAGGGTGTCGCGCGGCTGCCAGGCGCGAAACTCCAGCGGCCCTTCCAGGTCGATGACGGCGGGCAGGGCCAGGCGCCAGCCCATGCGCAACAGGGCGTCGCCGAGCGGGCGCGGGTCGATCTCGGCGCCCAGCGCCTTGTAGAGGGCGGCGACGCCGGGTTTCAGCCGGAAGACGCCGAGAAGCTCGTCGGCCCGGTCGGCGATCATCCAGTCGGCCTCGGGATGCTGCACCTGCAGCGCCTTGCGCTGACGGCGGGCCTCGATGCGCAGTGTGGCCTTCCGGGTGTCGAGGATCGGATCGTTCTGCATGGGGATAGGGTGGCGGCGCCGCGAGGACCGTGAAAGACTGTTTTATCCCCTCAGACCCGGATAACCAGGTGGGCGCCATATACCCGCAGCCACGGCCACGGACAGGGACAGCTCCCTTCGAGAGAATTAAGGTCAGAAGGATAGATCGCTTCCGACATGAACCGCAGCAACCGCCGGGGACTAAGGTAGGCGCTTAAGGGGGCGTTCTCAAGGCGAACCGATCAACCTTCGCCGCTGCCCAGTTTCTCGATTCGTTTGGCCGCGTTCTCCAGCGCCGCAGCGGCCTTCATCTCGATCCGCGCCTGCTCGGCCTGAACCCTGGCCAGCTCGCTCTGCATATGGGTCAGCCGCAGCTTCAGGTCGGACAGCTCGTCGGTCAGCAAGAGCGCCGTCATCAGGAACAGCCGGGTCTCGCCCAGCTGGCCGACCTCCTGGCCCACCTGCCGCACCTGCTGATCGAAGGCGGCGGCCAGGTCCATCAGGTGGCGCTCCTGGCCATCCTCGCAGCCGACCAGGAAGGGCTTGCCGTTCACCGTCACATTGAGCTGGCCCATCAGCCGTCTCCCAGGGCGGAACGGATTTCGCCGATGGCCCGGCCAAGCGCCTCGGAGGCCTGCGCCCCGGCCTCTTCCAGCGCCCGTTCGCGGGCCCGAGAGGCGTCCAGCTCGGACGCCAGGCGGGCGCGGTCGGCGTCGAACAGGCCGCCGGCCTCGGCGCCCGCTTCCTTCACCCGCTCGCTCAACCGCTGCTCCAGCATCCCCAGCGCCCGCTCCAGGCGGCGCGCGGCCAGGTCGAGGGCCCCGCCCTCCGACTCTCCGCTCATTCGTCGCGCTCCTTGATCACTCGATCTCTATAGACTGCGTCGGCGCAGGACCGGAAGACCGACCTCCCACCTGATCCCAGGGCCGCATGGGGGCGGATGTGGGTTGCCTCATCGCCGTTCACGTGCGAACGCCCCCGAAACCGGCAGCAACAAGCGAGTCCCCCATGTCCGTCAGTCCCGTGAAGATGGCCGACGCCATTCGCGTGCTCTCCATGGACGCGGTCCATGCGGCGAAATCGGGGCACCAGGGCGCGCCCATGGGGCTGGCCGACGTCGCCACGGTGCTGTTCACCAAGTTCCTCAAGTACGACGCCGCCAGGCCCGACTGGGCCGACCGCGACCGCTTCGTGCTGTCGGCCGGCCACGCCTCGATGCTGATCTACAGCCTGCTGCACCTGACCGGCAGCAAGGCGGTGACGATGGACGAGATCCGCAACTTCCGTCAGTGGGGCAGCAAGACGCCCGGCCACCCCGAATACGGCCACACCCCCGGCGTCGAGACCACCACCGGTCCCCTGGGCCAGGGTATCGCCACCGCCGTCGGCATGGCCATGGCCGAACGCTCGATGAACGCCCGCTACGGCGACGACCTGGTCGACCACCGCACCTGGGTGA
Source organism: Caulobacteraceae bacterium (assembly GCA_004144935.1). GTDB lineage: Bacteria > Pseudomonadota > Alphaproteobacteria > Caulobacterales > Caulobacteraceae > Caulobacter. The sequence continues at coordinate 7,217 of SDZP01000062.1, forward strand.
TCGCCGGCGACGGCTGCCTGATGGAGGGCGTCAGCCATGAGGCCATCAGCCTGGCCGGGCGGCTGAAGCTGAACAAGCTGATCGTCCTCTTCGACGACAACAACACCACCATCGACGGCGCCGCCACCATCTCCGAGACCGGCGACCAGCAGGCCCGGTTCAAGGCGGCCGGCTGGGCTGTGAAGGCGGTCGACGGCCACGACCACGGCAAGATCGCCGCCGCCCTGCGCTGGGCGACGAAGCAGGACCGACCGGTGATGATCGCCTGCCGTACCCTGATTTCGAAAGGCGCCGGCCCCAAGGAGGGCGACGTCCACGGCCACGGCTACAGCCTCTTCGACGAGGAAGCGACCCTGGCCCGCCAGGCCATGGGCTGGCCGCTGCCGCCGTTCGAGGTTCCGGAGGACATCGCCGACGCCTGGAAGAAGGCCGGTCGCAAGGGCGCCGGCATCCGCCGCAAGTGGGACGCCCGCCTGAAGGCCGACGCCAGGGGCGCCGACTTCACCCGCGCCATGAACGGCGACCTTCCCGCCGACGCCTTCAAGGCGCTGGACAGCTACATCGCCGGCCTGCTGAACGAGCCGGTGGCCAACGCCACCCGCGTCCACAGCGGCTCGGCGCTCGCCAAGCTGGCCCCGGCCATCCCGGAGATGATCGGCGGCTCGGCCGACCTGACCGGCTCCAACAACACCTACGTCAAGGGCATGCTGCCGTTCGACGCCCCGGACTACGCCGGGACCTACGTCCACTACGGCGTGCGCGAGCACGGCATGGCGGCGGCGATGAACGGCATGGCTCTGCATGGCGGGGTGATCCCCTTCAGCGGCACCTTCATGGTGTTCAGCGACTACAGCCGCGCCGCCATCCGGCTGGGCGCGCTGATGGGTGTCCGCGTCATCCATGTCATGACCCACGACAGCATCGGCCTTGGCGAGGACGGGCCCACCCACCAGCCGGTCGAGCACCTGGCCGCCCTGCGCGCCATGCCCAACCTCCTGGTCTTCCGCCCGGCTGACGCGGTGGAAGCCGCCGAATGCTGGCGCGCCGCCCTGGAACAGAAGACCACGCCCTCGATCATGGCCCTGTCGCGCCAGAAGACCCCGGTCGGCCGCACCTTCGCGCCCGAGAACATGTCGGCCAAGGGCGCCTACGAGATCGCGCCGGCCGAGGGCCAGGCGCAGGTGACGATCTTCGCCTCCGGCACCGAGGTCGGCGTCGCCCTGGCCGCCCGCACCCTCCTGGCCACCGACGGCATTGCCGCCCGGGTGGTCTCGACCCCCTGCTGGGAACTGTTCGAGGCGCAGTCGCCGGCCTACCGCAAACGGGTCATCGGCGATGCGCCGGTCCGCGTCGCCGTCGAGGCCGCCGTCGGCTTCGGCTGGCAGCGCTTCATCGGTGAGGACGGCGTCTTCGTGGGCATGACCGGCTTCGGCGCCTCTGCGCCCTACGAGCGGCTGTACAAGGAATTCGGCATCACCGCCGAGGCCGTGGCGGCCGCGGCGAAAGCCAAGCTTGGCTAACGCTTCCCTTCTCCCGCTCGTCGGGAGAAGGATCAGGAGATCACGATGCGCGCCCTGCCTTTCGCCCTCGTCCTGCTCACCGCCCTCGCCGGCCCCGCGCTCGCCGCGCGCCCGATCGCGCTCGATGGGCAGAAGCCGCTGTCCGCCGCCGCCGACGCCTTCCCCCGCATCGTCGAGCCCGCTGGTCCCCGCACCGACCGCATCAACCAGGCCCTGACCCGCGCCGACGCCCGGGGCCGCAAGGCGATGAAGGACTGCGGCCAGGAGAGGGGTGTCGCCTTCGAGCGGTCGGTCACCGCCCCGATGACCGGCCAGCCCTTCCTGACCCTGATCGCCAGCGACTTCGCCAGCTGCGGCGGGGCCCATCCCTCCATCTTCCAGATGGCCCTGACCTACGACCTGGGCACCGGCCGGCCGATCAACTGGGCCGACTACCTGCCGGCCGATCTGGTCAAGCCCGAGGTGCTGGTCGACATCGGCGACGGCAGCCAGCTGGGCGCCGTGCAGGCCCCGGCCCTGCTGGCCTTCTACAGGGCCGCCGCCAAGGCCCAGCGCCAGGACCGCAACTGTGACGAGGTCTATGACGGCGCCGAGGGGCTGTATCTATGGATCGACGCCAAGGCCGGCGGCATGGCCATGTCGATGACCGGCGTGCCCCACGCGGTGCAGGCCTGTGACGATCCGGTGGTGATGAGCACCGCCGAACTGCGAAAACGCGGCGCCAAGCCGGCCCTGACCGACGCCATCGACGCCGCCTCAAAGTCGAAGCACTACCAATGATCACCTTCAGCGAGCTGGTCCCGGTTTTCCGCATCCTCGATGTGGCCAAGGCGCTGGAGTTCTACCGCGACTACCTGGGCATGACGGTCGCCTGGGAGCATCGCTTCGAGCCGACCCTGCCGCTTTACATGCAGGTTGAGCGGGACGGTCTGGTGCTGCACCTGTCGGAACATTACGGCGACGCCCTGCCGGGCTCGACCATCCGGGTGAAGGTCAAGGGCCTTGCGGCGCTCCACGCCGAGCTGAAGGGCAAGCAGTACGGCTACCTGCGGCCGGGCCTGCAGCGCGACGGCGACGGCCTCGAGGTCAACCTGCTCGACCCGTTCGGCAACAAGCTGCGGCTCTACGAACCGCTCAAGGACTAGACCATGAAGCTCGGCACGCCCCTCGCCCCCAACGCCGTCAAGGTGATGCTGCTCGGCTGCGGCGAGCTGGGCAAGGAGGTGGTCATCGAGTTGCAGCGGCTCGGCGTAGAGGTGATCGGCGTCGACCGCTATGCGAACGCCCCGGCCATGCAGGTGGCCCACCGCAGCCATGTCATCCAGATGACTGACGCGAAGGCCCTGCGCGCCCTGGTAGAGGCCGAACGGCCGCACCTGATCGTGCCAGAGATCGAGGCCATCGCCACCGACGAGCTGGCCCGGATCGAGGCCGACGGCCTGGCGACCGTCATCCCGACGGCCCGCGCCACCCAGTTGACCATGAACCGCGAAGGCATCCGCCGGCTGGCCGCCGAGGACCTGGGCCTGCCGACCAGCCCCTACGCCTTCGCCAGCACCCAGGCCGAACTGGAAGCGGGCGCCGAAAAAGTCGGCTTCCCCTGCTTCGTCAAGCCGGTGATGAGTTCCTCGGGCAAGGGCCAGTCCTATGTCGAGGCCGCCGCCGACGTCGCCGCCGCCTGGGACTACGCCCTGTCGGCCGGCCGGGTGGCCGAGGCCAAGGTCATCGTCGAGGGCCGCATCGCCTTCGACTACGAGATCACCCTGCTGACCGTCCGCTCGCTGGACGCCGCCGGAAACGTCCAGACCAGCTTCTGCGCCCCGGTCGGCCACCGGCAGGTCAAGGGCGACTATGTCGAGAGCTGGCAGCCGCAGGCGATGAGCCCGCTGGCCCTTGAGCGGGCCCGCGACATGGCCGGAAAGGTCACCGCCGCCCTCGGCGGCCGCGGCCTGTTCGGCGTCGAGCTGTTCGTCAGGGGCGACGAGGTCTGGTTCAGCGAGGTCAGTCCCCGGCCGCACGACACCGGCCTGGTCACCCTGGCCACCCAGACCTACAGCGAGTTCGCCCTGCACGCCCGCGCCATTCTCGGCCTGCCGGTGGACGTGACCCTGGAGCGGCCGGGCGCCAGCGCGGTGATCTACGGCGGCATGGAGGCGGTCGGGGTCGGGTTCGAGGGCGTCGCCGAGGCGCTGAGCGTCCCCGGCGCCGACGTGCGCCTGTTCGGCAAGCCCGAAGCCTTCGAACGCCGCCGAATGGGGGTGGCCATCGCCCGGGGGGCCAACACCGACGAAGCCCGGGCGCGGGCGGTCGAGGCCGCCGGCAAGGTTAGGGTCGTCGCGCCTTAACCGAATGGCGAAGGCTGGCCCGCTAGGCTCGCCGCCATGGAACTGGCCTATCCCATCAGCCTGCCGATCACCGTGCTGATCCTCGTGATCGGCGGGAGCGGCGCGCTGATCCACTTCGAGCCGGTCTGGTGGATCACCTTTCCGGCCATGCTGGTCATGCTGTCGATGCTCGCCTTCACGGGCCGGGCGATGAGCTGGCATGCGCGGTTCGACGCGCTCGGCGTGCGCGTCTCCTCGCCCTTCGACAACCGCTACCGAAGCGGCGAGGTCGCCTGGGTGGATGTCCGGCGAGTCCATGCCTCCCGCCGTCCCTCGCGGCGCACGAGCGGCGGCTGCAACCAGGATCTGCTCCTGGCAACCCGGACGCGGGTCGTCCGACTGCCGGTCTGCGACATGCAGGCCGGACAGGTCGCCTATCTGCTGGACCATATCCGGCAAAAGGTCCGGCCGGGCGCGATGGCGGTCGACCGGGTCGACATACACCGCATGCTTTTTGACGACCGCCTGGCGCTGCTGAAGCTCAAGCCGGCTTGAGGCTTCGCCGGACGCCCCATTTCAGCCACGCTGCCTTACCGCAAATTCACTGGCCTGATCCTCCGTCAGCCGTCCAATTGGCGGGCTTCGGAGAGACTTCAATGCTCATTCGCGCCGCCGCCTTCGCGCTCGCCCTGCTAACGCCCGCCGCCGCCTTGGCCCAGTCCGCGCCCCCGCCGCGGGAGGTCGCCGCCCGCGCCGCCAAGGCCATCGAGGACCTCTATTTCGACCCCGCCAGGGCCGGCGCCATCGCCGCCGATCTGCGCAAGGAGGCGGCCGCCGGCAAGTACGACCGGCTGACCGATCCTCGCGACCTGGCGACCACCCTCACCGACCGGCTTCGGCAGCTCGATGGCCACTTCAGCGTCACCTATGACCCCGGTCGCCGGCAGCCGCGTCCCGGCCCGGGACCCGCCGGCGGCCCGCCGCCCGGTCCGATCGCCGAGGACGAGGCCGGGGAGGCCCGCATCGCCTACGGCTTTGGCCGGGTCGAGATGCTGCCGGGGGCCATCGGCTACATCAACATGAGCGCGTTCGCCGATTTCGCCTCGGACGACGCCCCGGCCCGCCGGGCGGCGGACGCGGCCCTGACCCTGGTTTCCGGCGCGGATGCGGTGATCATCGACCTGCGCTTCAACGGCGGCGGCTCGCCGGCCATGGTCGGCTACCTGGCCAGCGCCTTCACGCCCAGGGGCGCCGAGATTTTCAACACCTTCCACAGCCGCGAGGGGACCGAGAGCGAGGCCCCGGCGACCTGGTACGCCCGTCCGCGCACCGACGCGCCGGTGTTCATCCTGGTCAGCGGCCGCACCGGCTCTGCCGCCGAGTCCTTCCCCTACACCCTGCAGGCCGCCGGGCGGGCGGTGGTCGTCGGCGAGCCCACCGGCGGCGCGGCCAATCCAGGCGGCCCGGCCGATCTCGGCGACGGCTTCTCGATCTTCATTTCCCGCGGCGCGCCGATCAACCCGATCACCAGGGCCAACTGGGAAGGCGTCGGGGTGAAGCCCGACGTCGCCGTGCCGGCCGCCGAGGCCCTGGGCCGCGCCCACATCCTCGCCCTCGAGGCGGTGCTGGCCAAGTCCCCGAACGGCCCTTTCGCCCAGGACAGTCGCTGGACGCTGGAGGCCCTCAAGGCCCAGGCGGCGGCCCCGGTCGCCTATGCCAGGGGCGACTACCTGGGAACCTACGGCCCGGTTTCAGTGATCGAGGAGGATGGCCGGATGCTGATCAAGCGCCAGGGCCGCCCAAGCTGGGCGGTCACCGCGCTGGGGGGCGACGTCTTCTTCGACACGGTCACCCTGGCGCGCCGCGCCGTGTTCGAACGCGACGCCGACGGCAGGGTCGTCGCGCTGGAGGTCAAGGGCCCCACGGGTCCGGGCGCGAGATATCGCCGGGACTGAAAACCGGTGCGCGCAGGGTGCGGATTACATCCGGTAACCCCTCTTGACCCCCGCCGGGGTTGACGTCCCGCCCCCCAAACGCAAAACCCCCGGCCAACCCAGAAC
>SDZP01000415.1 GCA_004144935.1 Caulobacteraceae bacterium
CCCCAAGGCCAGCCTGATGCTGGCCAGCGGAACGGTGGTGCATGAGGCCGGCGGCGGCGAGTCCGAGGAGCTGGCCTTCATGGCCGCCGCCGCGGTCGCCTACGCCCGCGCCCTGGTCCGCGCCGGTCTGGGCTTGGAGCAGGCCTTCGGGGCCATCACCCTCGGCGTCTCGATCGACGCCGAATACTTCACCGGGGTGGCCAAGCTGCGCGCCGCCCGCGCCCTCTGGGCCCGGATCACTGCCGCCTGCGGCGTCGAGCTTCCGGCCCGCATCGAGGTCCGCTCCTCGCATCGCATGCTGACCCGCAAGGACCCCTGGACCAACCTCATCCGCCTGACGTCCGCCGGCTTCGCCGCCGCCGTCGGCGGGGCCGATGCCGTGGTGCTGGGGGCCTATACCGACGCGCTCGGCCTGCCGACCACCTTCGCCCGCCGCCAGAGCCGCAACACCCAGCTGGTGCTGATGGAGGAAAGTCACCTGGGCCGCGTCGCCGACCCCGCCGGCGGCGCCAGCTACCTCGAAACCCTCACCGACCAGATCGCCCGCGCCGCCTGGGGCGGCTTCCAGGCCATCGAGGCGGAGGGCGGACTGATCGAGGCCCTCTCCAACGGCGTGGTCGCCAGGGCCGTCACCGCCACCCGCGACGCCTGGCTGGCGCGGCCGCACAAGATCCTCGGCGTCAACGCCTTCCCCAACGCCGACCAGACCCCGGCCGACGTCGAGACCCCGGACGCGGCGGCCTTCGCCCTGCCCGTCCCGGACCTGCGCATCCCCGGCCCTTCGGCCAGCTGTCCGCCGCTGACCCCCATCCGCCTCGCCGCCGCTCTCGAGGAGGCCTGAGATCATGACGACCTTCCCCAACTTCGCCGACCTGCCCTTCGACACCGCGCTGAAGGCCGCGACGCCCACCGAGGGCCAGGTCTGGGATACCCCCGAGGGCATCGCCGTCACCCCGTCCTATGGGCCCGAGGACGTCGAGGGCCTCGACTTCCTCTCCGGCTACCCGGGTGTCGCGCCCTTCCTGCGCGGCCCCTATCCGACGATGTACGTCACCAATCCCTGGACGGTGCGCCAGTACGCCGGCTTCTCGACCGCCGAGGACAGCAACGCCTTCTATCGCCGCAACCTGGCCGCCGGTCAGATGGGCCTGTCGGTCGCCTTCGACCTGGCCACCCACCGCGGCTACGACAGCGACCATGAGCGGGTGAAGGGGGACGTCGGCATGGCCGGCGTCGCCATCGACAGCATCCTCGACATGCGCACCCTGTTCGACGGCATCCCGCTCGACAAAATGAGCGTCTCGATGACCATGAACGGCGCCGTCCTGCCGATCCTGGCCCTCTACATCGTCGCCGCCGAGGAACAGGGCGTCCCGCCCGAAAAGCTGTCCGGGACCATCCAGAACGACATCCTCAAGGAGTTCATGGTCCGCAACACCTATATATACCCGCCCGCCCCCAGCATGCGGATCATTTCGGATATCTTTTCATATACTTCGACCCATATGCCGAAGTTCAACTCGATCTCGATCAGCGGTTACCACATGCAGGAAGCCGGGGCGACGGCCGACCTGGAACTGGCCTACACGCTCGCCGACGGCATCGAATACGCCCGCGCCGGCGTCGCCGCCGGCATGGATATCGACGTCTTCGCCCCGCGCCTGAGCTTCTTCTGGGCCATCGGCATGAACTACTTCATGGAAGTGGCCAAGATGCGGGCCGCGCGCCTGCTCTGGGCCCGACTGATGAAGCGGGAGTTCAACCCCAAGGACAGCCGCTCCCTCTCCCTGCGCACCCACAGCCAGACCTCCGGCTGGTCGCTGGCCGCCCAGGACGTGTTCAACAACGTCTCCCGCACCGTGGTCGAGGCCATGGCCGCCGTGAACGGCCAGACCCAGTCGCTGCACACCAACTCCCTCGACGAAGCCCTTGCCCTGCCGACCGATTTCTCGGCCCGCATCAGCCGCAACACCCAGCTGTTCCTGCAGCTGGAGAGCGGCACGACCCGGGTCGCCGACCCCTGGGGCGGCAGCTACTACGTCGAACGCCTGACCCACGACCTGGCGGCCCGCGCCCTCGAACACATCGAGGAAGTCGAAGCCCTGGGCGGCATGGCCAAGGCCATCGAACAGGGCCTGCCGAAACTCCGCATCGAGGAAGCCGCCGCCCGCACCCAGGCCCGCATCGACGCCAATCGCCAGAGCGTCGTCGGCGTCAACCGCTACCGCCCGGAGGTCGCCGACGACATCCCGGTGCTCAAGGTCGACAACGCCGCCGTCCGCACCGCTCAGCTGGAAAAGCTGAAACGACTCAAGGCCGAGCGCAACGAAGCTGAGACGCAGGCCGCCCTCCAGGCGCTGGAAGACGGCGCGCGCGGGACCGGCAACCTGCTGGCCCTGGCCGTCGACGCCGGCCGCGCCAAGGCGACGCTCGGCGAAATCAGCTATGCACTGGAAAAGGTGTTCGGACGCCACCGCGCCAACATCCAGTCGATCCAGGGGGTCTATATGAAGGAAGCCGGCGACAACCCCGCCGTCGCCCGCGCCAAGGCCATGGTCGACGCCTTCGAACAGGCCGACGGCCGCCGCCCGCGCATCCTGATCGCCAAGATGGGCCAGGACGGCCACGACCGCGGCCAGAAGGTCATCGCCACCGCCTTCGCCGACCTCGGCTTCGACGTCGACATCGGCCCGCTGTTCCAGACCCCGGCCGAAGCCGCCCGCCAGGCCGTCGAGAACGACGTCCACGTCGTCGGCGCCAGCTCGCTGGCCGCCGGCCACCTGACCCTTGCCCCCGAACTCAAGGAAGAACTGGCCAAACAGGGCCGTCCGGACATCATGACGGTGATCGGCGGCGTCATCCCGCAACAGGACTGGCCTGCCCTGGAAGCGGCCGGCGTCGCCGCCATCTTCCCGCCGGGCACGGTCATCGCCGAGGCCGCCATCGACCTCCTCGAAAA
>SDZP01000416.1 GCA_004144935.1 Caulobacteraceae bacterium
GGAGAAGGAGCGCGCCGTCACCCGAGCTTTCGGCAGCGCCCTGTCGCGGTTGGCCGAGGGCGACCTGTCATGCCGCGTCGAAGATGGCCTGCCGCCGGAATACGCCCAGCTCGGCATCGACTTCAACGCCGCCGTGGACCAGGTGCGAGATGTCCTGGCCACGGTCTCGACCGCCGCCTCGGCGATCCAGACCGGGTCAGACGAGATTGCGGGGGCCTCCGACGATCTCTCGGAGCGGACCGAGCGACAGGCTGCCGGCCTGGAACAGACCGCCGCCGCCCTTGAGCAGGTGACAGCCACCGTCCGCCGGTCGGCCGAAGGCGCGCGCCAGGCTTCGGAACTGGTTTCCACCGCCAAGGGCGAGGCCGAGCACTCGGGCCAGGTGGTGCAGAACGCCATCCTGGCCATGGGCCAGATCGAGATCTCCTCCGGCCAGATCGGACAGATCGTCGGGGTGATCGACGAAATCGCCTTCCAGACCAACCTTTTGGCGCTGAACGCCGGCGTCGAGGCCGCGCGGGCCGGCGATGCGGGTCGCGGCTTCGCGGTGGTGGCCTCGGAGGTCAGGGCGCTCGCCCTGCGGTCGGCCGACGCCGCCAAGGAGATCAAGACGCTGATCAACGACTCGACGCGCCAGGTCGGCGAAGGTTTCAAGCTGGTGGCCGAAACGGGTGAGGCCCTCGGCCGCATCGTCGGGCGGGTCGGGGAGATCGACGGCCTGGTTTCGGAGATCGCCGCCTCCTCGAAGGAGCAGGCTGTCGGACTGGCCGAGGTCAACACCGCCGTCAACCAGATGGACCAGGTCACCCAGCAGAACGCCGCCATGGTCGAGCAGTCCACGGCCGCCAGCCATTCCTTGCGTTCGGAGGCGGCGGAACTGACCCGGATGATCGGCCGGTTCCGCCTCGGCTCCGAACCGACTGATGCGCACCGCAAAATGGCCCGGCGCGCGTAAGCAGCCACGCCGGTTCCAGGCTGCCTCCCCACCCGGCGGCCTTTGAACGACGGACCCAAGGCGCCTGACCGGAGGCCGCTTGGGGCGGCATTCTGAACGCATCCGCTTGCGCGGGCCGATACGGCGGTCCAGCTTCGCGGGGCCAACGTTCGGAGAGACTCGCCCATGTGGAAGGCCCTTGCCGCCGCCCTGATCCTTATTCTGCCGCCGGCCGGAGCATGGGCCCAGGCGCCGGACGCCAAGGCCAGGCTCGACGCCATCGTCGCCGATTACCAGGCCTGGTCCGACCGCGAGAACCCCATCGGGGCCGGGTTCAACGGCGACCGCGAGGCGCTGAGCAAGCTGCCCGACGTGACCCTGGCGGCGGACCAGCGGCGGGCCAAGGAGCTGAAGGTCTTCGAGGATCGGTTGAAACAGATCCCGGAGGCCGGCCTTTCGGAAAACGACGCCCTCAACCGCGCCATCCTGATCCGGGTGATCGACGACGAAATCCAGTCGATCAAGTTCGACCAGAGCCGCTTCGCCTTCTCCAGCGATGACACCTGGGACGGCACCCTCAGCTGGCTGGCCGACAGCGCGCCGATGGCCAGCAAGGCCGACGCCGAGGCCTATCTGAAGCGCCTGGCGGGCGTGCCGAAAATCTGGGCCGACAGCACCGACAACGCCCGCCGGGGGATCCGGACCGGCTGGGTGCAGCCGCGCTATATCGCCGAGCGGGTGCTGGGCGAGGCGAAGGCCAATGCCGCCAAGCCCGTGGCCGACACGGACCCGCTGGTGCGGGTGTTCGACAAGCTGCCGGCCAGCGTCACCCCCGCCGAGAAGGCCGCCTTCAAGGCGCGCGGCCTGGCCCTGGTGAAGGACCAGATCGTCCCGGCCCGGCGGACGTTCGTGACCTTCCTGGAGAAGGAATACCTCCCGGCGACCAAGGCGGAGATCGGCGTCGGACGGCTGAAGGGCGGCAAGGAATACTACGCCTGGCTGGCCCGCCGCTACACCACCACCAACATGACGCCCGAGGAGATCCATGCCCTGGGGGTCAGCGAAGTGGCGCGAATCCGGGCCGAGATGGACACGGTGATGGCCGAGACCGGCTTCAAGGGGACCTTCCCGGAGTTCCTGGCCTTCCTGCGCAGCGACAAGCGGTTCGTGGCCGAGAGCCGGCAGGACCTGCTGGAGAAGGCGTCCGAGATCGCCAAGCGGATCGACGACCGCCTGCCCGCCTTCTTCGCCACCCTGCCCCGCCTGCCCTACGGGGTGCGCGAGGTGCCGCGCGAGATCGAGGACAACTACACCACCGGCCGCTACTTTCCGGGCAGCCCGCAGCTGGGCGTGGCCGGCGGCTACATGGTCAACACCGGCAAGCTGGACCAGCGGGGGCTGTACGAACTGCCGGCCCTGACCCTGCATGAGGCGGTGCCCGGCCACCACCTGCAGATCGCGCTGTCGCAAGAATTGCCCGAGGTTCCGGCCTTCCGTCGCGACGCCGACATGACCGCCTATGTCGAGGGCTGGGGCCTGTATTCCGAGCGGCTGGGCATCGAGATGGGCATCTATCGCGACCCCTATGAGCAGTTCGGGCGGCTCAGCTACGAGATGTGGCGCGCCTGCCGGCTGGTGGCCGATACCGGCATGCATTACCTGGGCTGGGACCTGGAGAAGGCCCGCGCCTGCTTCACCGACAACAGCGCCCTGTCGGCCCATAACATCGACGCCGAACTGGCCCGCTATGTCAGCTGGCCCGGGCAGGCGCTGGCCTACAAGATCGGCGAGCGGACCCTGGTGAAGGTGCGGGCCAAGGCGGAAAAGGAACTGGGCGACCGGTTCGACGTGCGGCGCTTCCATGACGCGGTGCTGCTGGCCGGGCCGTTGCCGATGGACCTGCTGGAGCAGCGGATCGACCGGTGGATCGTCAGTGAGAAGGCGCGGAAGTAGCGATCCTCACCCGTAGGCCGAAGGCCGTACGGGGGAGGGGGACCGCCCGCGCAGCGGGTGGTGGAG
>SDZP01000417.1 GCA_004144935.1 Caulobacteraceae bacterium
GGCGCTGATGCTGGTAGCCTTGCGGGGGCTGGTGGCGGCAGGGAGGGGCTCGTGGCTGGGGGCCCAGGTCAGGGTGAAGGGGGTGGTCTCGCCCTGGGAAACCGAAAAGTCGGACTGCAGCAGCCAGCCGTCGCCGGTCATGCCCACCGGCGTGCGCAGGATGACCATGTCGGGGCCGGCGATCGCCCGGTGGGCGCCGCCGTCGGTGCGGGCCATCCAGGGGGTGACCGCGCCGTAGCCGAAGCGCAGGGCCAGATCGAGCTTGAAGGTCACCTTGCCCTCGTCGCCGCGCACCATGCGGATCAGCTCGGGAGGGCCGTTCCGACGGGCCATGAAGTCGATGATGGTGGCGCGGCCGGTGGCCGTCTCGAAGGTGGTTTCAAGGATCAGGGTGTCAGGTCGATAGCGGCGGGTGACACTGTAGTCCTCGTCGGCGGGCCAGATGCGCCAGCAGCCGTTGTTGCGGGTGCCCAGAAGGGCCGCGAAGCAGGCGTCGCTGTCGAAACGCGGCCAGCAAAGCCAGTCGACCGATCCGTTCAGCCCGACGAGGGCGCAGGATTCTCGATCGCCGATGAGGGCGTAGTCCTCGATACGCTGCGTCATGCTGGGGAGGGGGTCCGGGTGATTCAGAGGGGGGGAACGAGTCAGGTAGCCGACGGTTGCGGCCTTTTCAAAGCGGCCCGCCATCATACCGCGTCGGGCAGGGGGAAATGCGGGAAAGCGCGGCACGGCTCGAGGTTTGCGGCGGCGGAGACCGTTGAAGGGCGCGGGCGGGACGGGTCTGACAATTTGAATTGGGGGTATGGCCGGGTTTGACAGGCTTATGCGACCCCTTCGGGACCACCTTCTCCCGCAAGGGAGAAGGCTCGATCCGGACTATTCGCTCAGGCGCCTGCCGTCGCGGGCGGCGCGGACCAGGCGGACGAATTCGGCGCGCTGGCCGTCAGGGTCCTTGCCTCTGGCGTTCTGGGCTAGGCTCTCGATGCGATCCCAGCCGAAGCCGGGGCTGAGCCAGGGGTCGCCGCGAAGGGTCTGACCGTAGGCGGCGACGGAGACGGCCCAGCGCGTGGCTTCCGGGGCGGCGTCGAGGGTCGGGTAGGCGGAGGCGGCGCCGATGGGTTGCTGGATCAGCTTCGAGGCCTGGCCGCCGGGCAGCTTGTAGCGAATCTTCAGGAAGGCCAGTTCTCCGGCCGGGCCCGGCCGGGCGGACGGGACGCTGCCGTAGCGCAGGGGATCGACACTGGCCGGGCCGCCCGCCGGGGTGATTTCGTAGAGGGCGGTGACGCTCACCCCGGAGCCGACCTCGCCGGCGTCGACCTGGTCGTTGTTGAAGTCCTCGCGGGCCAGCATGCGGGTCTCGTAGCCGATCAGGCGATACTCGGCGACCGTGGCCGGATTGAACTCGACCTGGATCTTCACGTCGTCGGCGATGGGAAAGACGCTGCCGGAGAAGTCGTCGCGGAACAGCTTGCGGCCTTCCTCCAGGGTGTCGATGTAGCCGGCCGTCCCGTTGCCGTTCTGGGCCAGGGTCTGCATCATCGTGTCGTTGTAGTTGCCGCGCCCGAAGCCGTAGACCGACAGGTAGATGCCGGACCGGCGCTTGTCGGCGACGAAGTCCTTGAGCTTGGACGGGTCGGCGACCCCGACGTTGAAGTCGCCGTCGGTCAGCAGGATGACGCGATTGACCGCATCCTTGCGGAAGTTCTGCTGGGCCAGGGCGTAGGCCAGGGCCAGGCCCTCGCCGCCGGCGGTCGAGCCGCCGGCCTGCAGGGCGCCAAGCGCGCAGCGCATCTTCAGCTTCTCGGCGCCGCTGGTGGGGCTGAGCACCGCCCCGGCCGAGCCCGCGTAGGCGACCATGGAGACGCGGTCGGCGGGCGATAGCTGGTCGATCAGGATGTTCATCGCCTTGGCGGCCAGGGGCAGCTTGTCCTCGGAGGTCATCGAGCCGGAGGTGTCGATGAGGAAGACCAGGTTCAGCGGCGGCTGTTTGGCGCGCGGGATGTCGTAGCCCTGCAGGCCGATGTGGACGATCTGCTTGCCGGGCGCCCAGGGGGAGGGGGTGACGGCGGTGTAGGCCTTGAACGGCTCGGCGGCGGTCGCTGGAGCGGCGTAGCCATAGTCGAAGTAGTTGACCAGTTCCTCGACCCGCACCGCATCCTTCGGCGGCAGCCGGCCATCGGTCAGGAAGCGGCGGACGTTGGCGTAGGAGGCGGTGTCGACGTCGATCGAGAAGGTCGAGACCGGGTCGGCGGCGACCTGGTGGATCGGGTTGGAGGCCGCGCCGGGGTATTTCTCGGTCTCCATATCGCCGGCCCGTGGCGACGGGGCGTATTTCATTGCCGGCGTGGCCATCCTTTGCTGGCCGGGCTGGGCGCTGAACGGCGACACCGCGAGCGGCACGTCCTGAACCAACTCTCCGCGGCGCTGAGCGGCGATCGTCAGCTCCGAGACATCCCCGGCCTGCGGGCTGGCGGACGGCGGCGGCGGCGGCGTGGGGGCCGGCATCCGGCGGCTGTAACCGCCGGACCCCCTGCGGACGGCGTCGAAGCCCAGCTTGCCGCAAGCGTCGGGACTGACCTCGCCGTCCCGGACCGCTGGCCGGTTTTTCGTCTGGGCAAAGAGGGGCGTTATCGGCGAGCTGGCGGCGATCAGGGCGCAGAGCAGGGCTCCGGAAAGTGGTTTGAAACGGCCCGAAACGGTCATGGTGATTCCCTTCGCCTCTCGATGCGACGCTCAGGTCGCGCCCCAATCAAGGCAAATTATAGACGTAATATGAGCGCTTAGAAGGCGTACCGGCGTTCGGCCACCACTGAATTCCCCTGTTGGGTGAATACGGTTCATGCGCGCTCCACGAACCGGGCAGGAGAGTTCCATACCCTTGTTGGGCGAACTTGACAGGGACGGGGCCGGGGCCAATTGTGGCCCGTTAATTATGGTTAACGGCGGGGATG
>SDZP01000418.1 GCA_004144935.1 Caulobacteraceae bacterium
CAGGCCAACCGCCGCCGCCAACAGACCCCGAACCATCAATCGCTCTCCAAGACTTGCGGGCCGGACCCTAGCGGCAGATTCCACCGCGCGCTATCGGAACAGGATGAGCGATGTTCCCACTCTCGACGCGCGCGGCCATCGCTGTCCGGTGCCGACCCTCAAGCTGCGCAAGGCGTTGGCGGGAATGGAGATCGGCGCGCTGGTCCGGCTGATCGCCGACGACCCGATGGCCAAGGTGGATGTGCCGCACTTCGCCAGCCAGGGCGGGCATGAGCTCGTTGAGCAGGCGGAGGCGGCCGGGGCGGTGAGCTTCCTGATCAGGAAGGGCCAGCCTTTCGCCTCCTGACCGTCCTGACGAAAGTCAGGACGGTCAGAGCGGGGTCAGATCAGCGGCGCGTCCTCGAAGTTCAGCGCCGGCTGGGCGATGGCCAGTTCCACCTCGGTCGCTATGGCGCCGCCGAGGAACACGACGTTGACGTTCCAGCTGAGCCAGATGAGGAACACCACCACGGCCGAGACCGAGCCATAGGTGGCGCCCAGGTGGGCGATCTGTTCGACGTAGAAGGCCGAGGCCCAGCTGGCCCCGACGGCCAGGGCCGCCGCCGCCATGCCGCCGATGATCGAGGCGCGCCACGCAACGGGCTCGCGGCTCATGGCGAAGCGGTAGATCAGCGTCATCGCCAGGGTGATGCCGAGGCTGGTCCAGGTCCATTCGCTGAGGAACACCGTGCCGGCCAGCGGCTTGATGTTTAACGCCGCCCCCATCAGCCGCAGCATCAGGAACAGGGCCGAAACCACGCCCATCAGCACGAAGGCGCTGATCAGCACGATCAGGGCCATGAAGTTGAAGGTCCAGAAGCCGCGCTGGTTCTCCTCGTCATGGATGAAGGAGAGGCCGGCCAGCAGGGCCTTGAAGCCGCGGTGGGCGGCGTAACCGCCGATGATCACGGCCAGGGCGCTTTGCGCCGACACCGCCTGCAGCGGGGCGTGGGCCAGGCGGATCAGTTCGCTCTCGAACAGGGCCTGGGCGCCGGGCGGCATCAGGCCGGTCAGGGATTCGGCGCGCTGGGCGATCTTGTCCGGGTCCACCAGCAGCCCGAACAGGCCCATGCCGATGGCGATGGCCGGGAAGGCGGCCAGCATGGCCCAGAAGCTGACCCCGCCGACGTAGAGCATGACGTCCCGGCCCCACAGCCGCGACAGCGACTTGCCGGCGACCGTGATGGTCAGCCGCGCCCAGTGGGCCGGATCCAGGTTTCGCCAGCGGGAGAGAAACGCGAGCCGGCCGCGGGTATCGGACATCGCGGGAACCTGCCCGCAACGGAAGGCCTAGGCAATACTCGGTGGTCAATACAGGACAGCGCGCCGCCCGTTGCCGGGCGGCGCGCCTCCAGGAAGACCTTGCCTTCGTCCTGTATGCCCTTCAGCGCCGCTTTCGAGGGACGGGAGAGCGCGGCGCCTCCAGTCACAATGCGAAATTAGAGACCGGCGGCTGAACCGGGGCTGAATGGAAAGCGTCCGTCCAGCGTCAGGTTCTTTGCAGCCCTGACACTGGGTCGGCCGGCCTACAGAGCGCCCGAGGCCTGAAGTTGCTTGATCGCGTCGGCCGAGAAGCCCCAGTCAGCCAGCGCGCCTTCGTTGTCAGCGCCGATCTTCGGCGGCGGGCCCTGGACCTTGCCCGGCGTGGCGGAGAATCGCGGCGCGGGGGCCGGCTGGATGACGCCATCGAGGTTCAGGAAGGTTTCCCGCGCGACGTTGTGCGGATGCTTGGGGGCCTCGTCCAGGTCGAGGATGGGGGCGAAGCAGATGTCGGTGGCGTCCATGATGGCGCACCATTCGGCCTGGGTCTTGGTCTTGAGGACCTCGGCCAGCTTCCGGGTCAGTTCGGGCCAGGCCGAACGGTCCATCTGATTCTGGAAGGCCGGATCGGTGATGCCGGTCTTCTCCAGCAGCAGGGCGTAGAACTGCGGCTCGATGGAGCCGATGGAAATCCATTTGCCGTCGGCGCACTGGTAGGTGTCGTAGAAGTGGGCCCCGCCATCGAGCAGGTTGGACCGGCGGGTCTCCTGCCAGGCGCCCATGGCCTTGAAGCCGTAGAACATGGCCATCAACGAGGCGGCGCCGTCGCTCATGGCGCAGTCGATGACCTGGCCTTCCCCGGAGGCGCGGGCGTGGATGACGCCGGCCAGCAGCCCGAACGCCAGGTAGAGCGCGCCGCCGCCGAAATCGCCGACCAGGTTGAGCGGCGGAATCGGCTTGTCGTCCGTACCGATGGCATGCAGGGCGCCGGTGATGGCGATGTAGTTCATGTCGTGGCCGGCGGCCTTGGCGTAGGGACCGAACTGGCCCCAGCCGGTCATGCGGCCGTAGACCAGCTTGGGATTGCGCTTCAGGGCGACGTCCGGACCGAGGCCGAGGCGCTCCATGACGCCCGGACGGAAGCCCTCGATGATGCCGTCGGCGGCTTCCATCAGCTTGAGGCAGGTTTCGATGGACTCCGGGTTCTTCAGGTCCAGCGCCACCGAGCGCCGGCCGCGGCCGGTGATGTCGGCGGGTGAGCCGCGGCCGGCGCCCTTGCGGTCGATGCGGACGACGTCAGCGCCAAGATCGGACAGCAGCATGCCGCAGAACGGCCCCGGACCGATTCCGGCGAACTCGACGATCTTCAGACCGGACAGCGGGCCCTGGGCCATAGGCGTTTCTCCACGATGTGTTTTGCCGGAGTTAGAAGCCCTGCCGCACCGTCAGGCAAGCCTTGCCTGCGCGCCGATCCTCGTAGCGGGAAGCGGGCGGAACAGATAAGAAACACGTCATGAAGGCCTTCTGCCGCGACTGCTTCTGGACCGGGGACGAAGCGCCGCGTCGCTGCCCGGCCTGCGGCTCGCCGCGGATGGTGGCGCATGCGGAACTGGCGACCCTGAGCAT
>SDZP01000419.1 GCA_004144935.1 Caulobacteraceae bacterium
GATCAAGGCCGACGTCGACGCCGCCCGCGGCAAGGCGCCCGCCGCCGCGCCGACCGCCGCCCCTGGCGCCGCCCCGGTTTCCGCGCCGGCCCGCGCGCCCCAGTCGCTGGCCCAACTCGGCATCCCGGACGGAACCTACGACCTCGTCCCGCTCGACGGCATGCGCAAGGCCATCGCTCGGCGGATGACCGACAGCTTCCGCGATGTCCCGCACTTCCCGCTGACCATCGATCTGGAGATCGACGGCCTGCTGGCGGCGCGCACGAAAATCAACGCCATGCTGGAAAAGGACGGCGGCAAGGTCTCGGTCAACGACCTGGTCATCAAGGCCGTCGCCGTCGCCCTCAAGCGGGTGCCGGAAGCCAACGCCAGCTACAGCCCCGAGGGGCTGGCCATGCACCACAACGCCGACATCGCCATGGCCGTGGCCATCGACGGCGGCCTGATCACCCCGATCATCCGCAAGGCCGACACCAAGGGCCTGGCCCAGATCGCCGCCGAGGCCAAGGACCTGGCCGGCCGGGCCCGCGACCGCAAGCTGAAGCCCGAGGAGTTCCAGGGCGGCACCTTCACGGTCTCCAACCTTGGCATGATGGGCATCAAGTCCTTCGCTTCGATCATCAACGAGCCGCAGGGCTGCATCATGAGCGTCGGGGCCGGCGAGCAGCGGCCGGTGGTGAAGAACGGCGAACTGGCCATCGCCACGGTGATGACCGTCACCCTGACCTGTGACCACCGCGTGGTCGACGGCGCCATTGGCGCCCGCTTCCTGCA
This sequence comes from Caulobacteraceae bacterium, assembly GCA_004144935.1. Lineage (GTDB taxonomy): Bacteria > Pseudomonadota > Alphaproteobacteria > Caulobacterales > Caulobacteraceae > Caulobacter. The sequence continues at coordinate 775 of SDZP01000419.1, forward strand.
GGTGTTCAAGGCGCTGATCGAAGACCCGCTGACGATGATTGTCTGAGGCTGGCCGGGTGCCCCTCGACACCGCCAACGAAAGGCTCTGCGACGACTGCGGCGCGCCGCTGGTCGGCCGGTTCTGCCATGCCTGCGGCGAGGACAGCCAGCCGCCGCGCCGGGCGCTGAAGGACCTGTTGAGCGACGGGCTCGACAACGTCTTCAGCTTCACCGAACACGTCCTGCCGACCTTGCGCGACATGGCGGTCGATCCCGGTCGCGTCCTGCGCGGCCTGCGGGACGGCAACCGAAAGCGCTACCTCTCGCCGTTCAAGCTCTACCTCTCGGCCACCCTGGTCTTCTTCCTGTTCCTCGGCATCGCCGGCGTCAGCCTGCTGCAGTTTCAGGTGGTGCGCACCGGTGGGCCGCTGGCGGTGATCCTGGATCACGAGGACGTCGCCGAGATGAAGGGCTTCTACGTCCAGCCCCGCACCCTCGAGCGCGGTCACAACGTTCCCCGTGACGAGGCGGTGGTAAAGGTCCTCAAGGCCGCCAGCGCCAACCTGCCCGATGAGGGTTCCCGCGCCTTCATCGCCGCCACCCATCTGGCGGTCGACCGGCCGTCCGAGATCAACGACGACATCGCCACCTGGGCGCCGCGCGCCCTCTGGTTGCTGATGCCCGTCTACGCCCTGCTGATCTGGCCCCTCTATGCCCGCGGGGCCTATGTCGCCGATCACCTGATCTTCTCGATCTGGGCCCATTCGACCCTGTTCCTGCTGATGATCCTGGGCGCGATCATCAACTTGCTGGGCCTGCGTTTCGGGCTCGGCTTCGTCCTCTTGGCCTATCAAGCCTATCTGACGGTCGGATTGAAGGGCTACTACGGCCGCAGTTGGGCCGGCGCCGTTCTCAAGGGCGGGCTGATCAGCGCCGTCTACAGCCTGATCTGGCTGGCCATGAGCTTCGCATTCATCGTCGGGCAGGCATCCAAATTCCTGCCGGCCGGCTATTTCTTCTCGGAGTGATCTCGTGAGCGACTTCGACGTCATCGTCATCGGCGCTGGCCCCGGCGGCTATGTTGCGGCCATTCGGGCCAGCCAGCTGGGCCTGAAGACCGCTATCGTCGAGCGGGAGAACCTGGGGGGCATCTGCCTCAACTGGGGCTGCATCCCTACCAAGGCCCTGCTGAAGACCGCCGAGGTCTACGAGCAGCTCGGCCACCTCGAGGCCTATGGCCTGTCGGTCACCGGACGCGCCTTTGATTTCAGCAAGCTCGTCGAGCGCTCGCGCGGGGTGGCCAAGCAGCTGACCGCCGGCGTCGCCTTCCTGATGAAGAAGCACAAGATCGAGGTCATCGAGGGAACGGCCAAACTGGAGAAGGCGAGCGGCGCCCCCAAGGTGGTCGTCACCCTGAAGGCCGGCAGCAGCCGCACGGTCACCGCCAGTTCCGTCATCCTGGCCACCGGGGCCCGGGCCCGCACCATCCCCGCCATCGGCTTCGAGCCGGACGGCGAGCGCATCTGGACCTACCGCGAGGCCCTGGTCCCCAAGGCCGCGCCGAAGAGCCTGCTGGTTATTGGCTCGGGCGCCATCGGCATCGAGTTCGCCAGCTTCTACCGGGCGCTGGGCTCTGAGGTCACCGTCATCGAGGCGCTGGACCGCATCCTGCCCGTCGAGGACGAGGAGATCTCCAAGGCCGCCCACAAGGCCTTCGAGAAGCGCGGCATCACGTTCCGGGTCGGCGCCAAGGTGTCGAAACTCAGCAAAACCAAGACCGGCGTCAGCGTCGCCCTGGAGATCGGCGGCAAGGCCGAGACCCTGGAAGCCGAGATCGCCATCGTCGCCATCGGCATCAGCCCCAACACCGAGAACCTCGGCCTCGAGGCTCTGGACCTCAAGCTCGACCGCGGCCATGTCGTCACCGACGGCCACGGCGCCACCAACGTCCCCGGCCTCTACGCCATCGGCGACGTCGCCGGCGCCCCCTGGCTGGCCCACAAGGCCATGCATGAGGGCGTCCACTGCATCGAGCACATCGCCGGCTTCGCGACCTCCAACCTCACCGCCCCGATTCCGGGCTGCACCTACGCCACCCCGCAGGTCGCCTCCGTCGGCCTGACCGAAGCGGCCGCCAAGGCCGCCGGCCACGAGGTCAAGGTCG
>SDZP01000420.1 GCA_004144935.1 Caulobacteraceae bacterium
CTTCTCAACCTCCCCCGTTCACGGGGGAGGGGGACCGCGCGTAGCGTGGTGGAGGGGGCGAGGGCCGTGCGGTGACCTCAGCCATTTCGAAGATTAGCCGGTGACAATCACCGCCGCCGCCGCACCTCCCTCGCCCCCTCCACCGCTTCGCGGTCCCTCTCCCCCGCACGCGCTTCGCGCTACGGGTGAGGATTGTCAGCGCCCGTCGGTTCAGACTTGGCTATAACTCTGGACACCCATGCGCCCTCTCGCCCTCGTCACCATCCTGGCCCTCTCGGCCCTCGCCGCCGCCAGCGTGGCGCAGGAGCCGGCGGATGCGCCGTCGCCGCGGGCCATGCTGGTCATGGGGCCGGGCAGTCCGGAGAGCCAGGACGCCGCGCGGCACGAGATCGCCGCCCTGCGCCAGGAGCTGCGTCGGATCGCCTCCAGCCAGGCCCAGGGCGGACGCGATGTCGATACCGCCCGGCGCCGCTTGAGCCTGCTGAACGCCCGCGAGACCGCCCTGACCGCCCAGATGGGCCGCGAGCGGACGCGGCTGGGCAGCCTGCTGGCGGCGCTGACCCTGTTCCGGCGCGATCCGCCGCCGGCCCTGCTGGTGCGGCCGGACGACGCCCGCGACGCGGTGCGGGCCGCCATCCTGATGCGGGCCATGACCCCGGAGCTGGAGCGCCGGGCGCGCGGCTATGCGACCGAGGCCCGCGAGATCTCCAACCTGCGCCGGCAGGCGGCCGGGGCCAGCGCCTCGCTGTTCACCGCCGAGAGCCGGGTCGCCGGCCGGCGCGGCGACCTCGAACGCCTGCTGGCCCAGCAGCAGCAGATCGAGGCCCGCTATCCCAACACCGCCCAGGCCGCCGGCCGCGAACTGGGCTCGCCCGGAGCCCTGGTCGACAGCTTCCCGCGCCGCGCCTCCGGGGAAGGTCCCGGCCCCCTGCGCCGGCCCGTCGAGGGCCAGGTGGTGCGCGGTTATTCGGCGCCGGCCTCGCCGGGACTGTGGCTGCGTGCGCCCTCCGGCGGCGAAGTGGTCAGTCCGGTGCAAGGGCGGGTTGAATTCGCTGGGCCGGTGACCGGCTGGGGGGTCATCCTGATCATCCGGACCACCAACGGCTTCCATCTGGTGCTCGGCGGCCTGGACCAGGCGAGCGTGCCGGCCGGCAGCCCGGTGACGGCGGGCCAGTCGGTGGGACGCATGGCCGCAGGCGCGCCGGGGTCGTCGGAGCTGTATCTTGAACTGCGGCGGGACGGGGCCCCGATGGACCCGGCGCGCTGGCTGTCGGCGCGTTAAGAGATATATTGCCGGTTGGACGGCATGGTTTTGTTGCGTACCGCGGCCCTCATGGCGCCGCATTGGAGCCCTTTAAGGTTGGTCATGTTCAAGAAGCATCTTCTGATCGGCGGCTGCGCCTTCGTCCTCGGCGCCGGCTCCATGGCGTACATCAGCCAGCAGGCCCAGGCGACCGCCCGGCCCAAGTCCGAGACCTACCGGATGCTGGAAGTCTTCGGCAACGTGCTGGAGATGACCGAGAAGCAGTATGTCGTCGAGGTCGACGAGAAGAAGCTGATCGAGGCGGCCATGGAGGGCATGCTCTCCTCGCTCGATCCGCATTCCGGCTACCTGAACGGCGAGGCCTTCCAGGACATGCAGGAGACCACCCGCGGTGAATACGGCGGTCTCGGCATCGAAATCACCAGCGAGGACGGGGTCGTCAAGATCGTCTCGCCGATGGACAACACCCCCGCCGACCGCGCTGGGCTGAAGCCCGGGGACTTCATCACCGCCGTCAACGGCGAGAGCGTGCTGGGCCTGCCGGTCAACGAGGCGGTCAAGCAGATGCGCGGCAAGCCGGGCGAGAAGGTCGTGCTGTCGATCGCCCGCGAGAAGACCGACCCCTTCGACGTCACCCTGGTGCGCGAAGTGATCAAGCAGAAGGTCGTCACCTCCCGCATGGAGGGCGAGTACGGCTATGTGCGGCTGAGCAGCTTCAACGAGAACGCCACCGAAGAAACCCTCGCCGCCATCAAGGCGCTGCAGGCCAAGAACCCCAAGATGAAGGGCTTGGTCTTCGATCTGCGCCGCAATCCGGGCGGTCTGCTCGACAAGGCCGTCAGCGTCGCCGACATCTTCCTGGACGGCGGCGAGGTGGTCAGCCAGCGGGGCCGTGAGGCCCGCGACATCGAACGCTACAACGCCCAGCCGGGCGACGTGCTGAACGGCCTGCCGATGGTGGTGCTGATCGACAACGGCTCGGCCAGCGCCGCCGAGATCGTCGCCGGCGCCCTGCAGGATCGCAAGCGGGCCGAGATCGTCGGCCTGACCAGCTTCGGCAAGGGCTCTGTGCAGTCGGTCATCGCCCTGCCCGGCCAGGGCGACGGGGCGGTCAAGCTGACCACCGCGCGCTACTACACCCCCGCCGGCCGCTCTATCCAGAAGACCGGCATCGAGCCCGACCTGGAGGTCGCCGCCACCCGCGAGCAGGCCGAACTGATCGCCAACCGCTCCTTCCAGTTCAGCGAAGCCAGCCTGCGCAACTCGCTGAACGCCGAGGAAGGCAAGGCCCGCCGCGCCGCCCACACCCCGGCCGAGGCCCCGCCGGCGACGTTCGACGAGAAGAAGGACTTCCAGCTGTCGCGAGCCATCGAGGTGCTGAAGTTCGGCTCGGTGCAGGCGACGCCCAAGCTGCCGACCCCGCCCCCGAAGATCGCCTCGGTTGCCCCCAAGCCGGGGCCGACGCCGAAGAAGTAATCTCCGTCGTCATCCAGGCCTTGTGCCTGGGACCCACGCGTCCGCCGGCTCGAACCGATGGGTTGAGGCCTGCCCTCCGCGCCACCATGGCTGCTGATCGCGGCAACTGAACCGTGGGTCCTAGGGACAAGCCCTAGGATGACGGGGTTTGCATGGTTCATTAAC
>SDZP01000421.1 GCA_004144935.1 Caulobacteraceae bacterium
CCGCCGCTGAAGCCGCCCCCGCCGCCCGCAAGGGCGACGAGGTCAAGTCGCCGATGGTCGGCACCGTCTATCTGCAGCCGCAGCCGGGCAGCCCCTCCTTCATCAAGGTCGGCGACAAGGTCGGCGAGGGCCAGACCCTGCTCATCGTCGAGGCCATGAAGACGATGAACCCGATCCCGGCCCCGCGCGCCGGCGTGGTGGTCGAGATCCTGGTGGGCGACTCCCAGCCGGTCGAGTTCGGCCAGCCGCTCGTGATCCTCGAGTAGCCGCTGTGTTCGACAAGATCCTGATCGCCAACCGGGGCGAGATCGCCCTTCGCATCCACCGCGCCTGCAAGGAGATGGGCATCGCCACCGTGGCGGTCCATTCCGAGCCCGACGCCAACGGCATGTGGGCCCGCCTGGCCGACGAAAGCGTCTGCATCGGCCCGGCCTCGGCGGCCAAGAGCTACCTGAACATCCCTTCGATCATCGCGGCGGCCGAGATCACCGGCGCCCAGGCGATCCACCCCGGCTACGGCTTCCTGTCGGAAAACGCCCGCTTCGCCGAGATCGTCGGCACCCACGGCATGACCTTCATCGGGCCCAAGCCCGAGCACATCCGCATGATGGGCGACAAGATCACCGCCAAGCAGGCCGTGAAGGACGCCGGCATCCCGGTTGTCCCCGGCTCCGACGGCGCCATCACCAGCGAGGAAGAAGCCTTCGCGGCGGCCAAGGAGATCGGCTTCCCGGTTCTCATCAAGGCGGCCGCCGGCGGCGGCGGCCGCGGCATGAAGGTCGCCGAAACCCAGGACGACCTCTACGAGGCGGTCTCCACGGCCCGCTCCGAGGCCCGCGCCGCCTTCGGCGACGACGCGGTCTACATGGAGCGCTACCTCCAGACCCCGCGCCACATCGAGATCCAGGTCGTCGCCGACAGCCACGGCAACGTCGTCCACCTGGGCGAGCGCGACTGCTCCCTGCAGCGCCGCCACCAGAAGATGCTGGAAGAGGCCCCCTCCCCGGCCCTCAGCGCCGAAGGCCGCAAGAAGATCGGGGCCACCGTCGTCGAGGCCATCCGCGCCATCGGCTACCTCGGCGTCGGCACCATCGAGTTCCTGTGGGAAAACGACGAGTTCTTCTTCATCGAGATGAACACCCGCCTGCAGGTCGAGCATCCGGTGACCGAAGCCATCACCGGCATTGACCTGGTCCGCGAACAGATCCGTATCGCCGCCGGCCTGCCGCTCAGCTTCACCCAGGCCGACGTGACCTTCGAGGGCCATGCCATCGAATGCCGCATCAACGCCGAGAACCCGCGCACCTTCACCCCCTCGCCGGGCAAGGTGACCGACTTCCACGCGCCGGGCGGCCTTGGCGTGCGCCTCGATAGCGGCCTCTACGCCGGCTATTCGATCCCGCCCTACTACGACAGTCTGGTCGGCAAGCTGATTGTCCACGGCCGCGATCGCGCAGAATGCATCGCCCGCACCCAGCGTTGCCTCGGCGAAATGGTCGTCAGCGGCATCGAGACCACCATCCCGCTGTTCCAGGACCTGCTGCAGAACGAAGACATCCGCAGCGGCGACTACAACATCCACTGGCTGGAAAACTGGATCAAGGCGCAGGGGTAGGTCACTCTTTAAGTCCGATAGTCCTGACGAAAGTCAGGACCCACCCGCTCCCGGAATGCCGGCCATGCGTCCGAAATCGCGCTCTGTCCCGTGGGTCCTGACTTTCGTCAGGACGGTCGGTGTGAGTGCGGCCGGATGAAGGACACAGACGACGCCTTCACCCCCGAAGACCTGATCGCCTGCTACCAGCGCGGCGTCTTCCCGATGGCCGATTCCCGCGACGACGAGGGCGTCTTCCTGATCGACCCGCAACGGCGCGGCGTCCTGCCGCTGGACGGCTTCCAGATCTCCAGCCGCCTGGCCCGCACCGTCAGGTCCGGTCGGTTCGACGTCCGCGTCGACACCGCATTCGCCCGCGTCGTCGACCTGTGCGCGCAGGGCGCGCCCGGCCGCGAGGACACCTGGATCAACCCGACGATCGAGGCCCTCTACAGCGAGCTTCACCGCCGCGGCCTGGCCCACAGCGTCGAGACCTGGCGCGAGGGCCGGCTGGTCGGCGGCCTGTACGGCGTTTCGCTCGGCGGCGCCTTCTTCGGCGAGAGCATGTTCAGCCGCGCCACGGACGCCAGCAAGGTCGCCCTTGTCCATCTGGTGGCGCGCCTGAGGGTCGGCGGCTACCGCCTGCTCGACTGCCAGTTCGTCACCGACCACCTGACTCAGTTCGGCGTCGTCGAGATTCCGCGCGCCGAATACCACAGACGACTGGCGCAGGCGCTTGAGGTCACAGCCGATTTCGGCCGCTTCGAAGACAGCCCTCAGGCCGCCTTGCAGGCGATCAACCAGGCGTCATAGACCGGGTGCTGCAGCGGGTTCAGGCCCGGCGACGAGGCGAACATCCAGCCCTTGAACACCTGCCGGGTCGGCGGCGTCGGGCGCCCGGGCTGCGGCTTGGGCGAGGAATCGACCAGCAGATAGGCCGCCGATTCCGGCGCCGTCTCGTCCGGCGCGGCGCTCTCGCAGGCGCGCACGGTGAAGACCAGCGACTTGTAGCGGATCGATCCGCCGACCGGCACCTCGAAGCGCAGGGTCTCGGCGGTCACCTTGTCCAGCGCCTGGATGATGGCCGAGCCGGCCCGCACCCGCTTCAGCGGCTCGACCGGCTTGGCCTCGACGGCCTTGGGCCGGGCGGCGGGCTTGGGATCGGGCAGCGGCTCGATCGGCACCGGGGCCGAGGGCGGCGCGATGACCGGAGCCTGCGGTGCCACATCGACCGGCGGCGGCTCCTCGGCGGGCGGCGCGCTGGGCGGAGCGGTCTTCGGCGGCG
>SDZP01000422.1 GCA_004144935.1 Caulobacteraceae bacterium
GCTCATACAGCGGATCGCCGGCGTTCTGCGCATCGACCACCCCGGCCATACGCTTGAACGTCTCCCGCACCTGCGCCTCGGTGCAGACCCCATGGTGCAGCCAGTTGGCCAGGTGCTGGCTGGAGATGCGCAGGGTCGCGCGGTCCTCCATCAGCCCGACGTCGTGGATGTCCGGCACCTTGGAACAGCCGACTCCCTGGTCGATCCAGCGCACCACGTAGCCGAGCAGCCCCTGGATGTTGTTGTCCAGTTCCTGCTGGACGTCGGCGCTGTTCCAGTTCGATTTGGCCAGCGGCGGCGTGAGCAGCGCATCGGTCCCGGTCGGCGAGGAGAGGTCCATGCCGGCCCGCACCGCCGCCACATCGACGGCGTGGTAGTGCAGGGCATGCAGGGTGGCGGCGGTCGGGGAGGGCACCCAGGCGGTGCTGGCCCCGGTCCTGGGATGGCCGATCTTGGCCTCCAGCATCGCCTTCATCATATCGGGCGCCGCCCACATGCCCTTGCCGATCTGGGCCCGGCCGGTGAAGCCGGCAGCCAGCCCGATCTCGACGTTGCGCTTCTCGTAGGCCGCCAGCCAGGGCTCGCCCTTCATCGCTTCCTTGCGGATCATGGGCCCCGCTTCCATGGCGGTGTGGATCTCGTCTCCGGTTCGGTCGAGGAAGCCGGTGTTGATAAAGACGATCCGCTCGCGCGCCGCCTGGATACAGGCGGCCAGGTTGGCGCTGGTTCGCCGCTCCTCGTCCATCACCCCGATCTTGACGGTGTTGCGGGGCAGGCCGAGCGCCGTCTCGACCTGGTCGAACAGCCAGACGGCCAGCGCCGTCTCTTCCGGCCCGTGCAGCTTGGGCTTGACCACATAGACCGAACCCGCCGGGCTGTTGCGCCGGCCGCCGTTCAGGTCGTGCATGGCCGCCGTCACCGTGATCAGGGCGTCCAGCACGGTCTCGAACACCGGCGCGCCCTCGAACAGGGCCGCGTCGCTGGTCATGTGGTGGCCGACGTTGCGCACCAGCATCAGGCTGCGGCCGCGCAGGGTGACGGCCTTTCCATCCGGCCCGGTGAAGCTGCGGTCGTCCTCCAGGGCCCGCGTCTCGATCCGGCCGCCCTTGGCGAAGCTGGCGGTCAGGTCGCCCTTCATCAGCCCCAGCCAGTTGCGCCAGACCTGGACCTTTTCCTCGGCGTCCACCGCCGCGACGCTGTCCTCGCAGTCCTGGATGGCGGTCAGCGCCGACTCCAGCACCAGGTCAGCCACCCCGGCCGGATCGTCCCGGCCGATCGCATGGCTCCGATCGACGACGATCTCCAGATGCAGCCCGTTGTGGACCAGCAGCACCCCTTCCGGCGCGCCGGCCGCGCCGCGATAGCCGACGAACTGCGCCGGGTCCTTCAGGCCGCTCTCGCCGCTGGCCAGCGACACCGCCAGCCGGCCATCGACGATCCGGTAGCCGGTCGCCTCGCCGTGCGACCCGTCGGCCAGCGGCGCCACCCGGTCCAGCAGTTCGCGGGCATAGGCGATGACCCCCGCGCCGCGCGCTGCGTCATAGCCCTTGGTCGCCAGGACGGGGCTCAGAGCGTCGGTGCCGTACAGGGCGTCGTAGAGGCTGCCCCAGCGGGCGTTGGCGGCGTTCAGCGCGTAGCGGGCGTTGGAGACCGGCACGACCAGCTGCGGCCCGGCCAGGGTTGCGATCTCCGGATCGACATTGGCAGTGGCGATCTCGAAGGGCGGCGGCTCGGGGGCCAGGTAGCCGATGTCGCTCAGGAACGCCCTTTGCCCGGCGACGTCGAACGGCTGGCCCCGGTGGTCCTTCCACCAGTCGTCGATCCTCCCCTGCAGTTCGTCGCGCCGGGCCAGCAGGGCGGCGTTGCGCGGGGTGAATTGCGTCAGGATCCGCTCGAGCCCGTCCCAGAAGGCGGCCGGCGCCACCCCGGTCCCGGGCAGCAGGTCGCGTTCCACGAAGTCGTGGAGGGTGTCGTCGAGGGTCAGTTTGTCGGTGATCTGCATGCGCTCGGAGCCTTGTGGACGCCTTGTCTGATCAAGCCGCGCCGACGGGTCAAGCCACAGGAAGGCGCGGGCGACCATCTGGCCCGCACATGAAAAAGGGCCGCTGCGACCCGGCTGGATCGCAACGGCCCTGTTGGATCGGTCCAGGAAGGACCGGTCCGTCTGGTCGGATGTCCTACGGCAGGGTGGTCTTCAGGGTCAGGACGACCTTGGAGCCGCAGTAGGTGGCGCAATCGAGATCGCTGTCGTGGTAGCGCAGGTCGAGGGCCAGCTTGTCGATCGGAGCCCAGCCGACGCCGAAGTTCCAGGTGGTGTAGTCGGTGGCGTCCTGGACTTCCTGCTTGCCGACGGCGCCGCCGATCGACCACTTGTCGTTGATGGCCCAGCCGCCGTTCACTTCGTAGTAGAAGGCCGTGCCGGTGCCGCCGAAGAATTCCGGCGAGTAGTAGGTGGCGACGCCGACGGTGGCCGGGCCGATCGGCACCGAGCCGGCCAGCTTGAACTCGGCGTACTCATAGTCGCTGTCGCTGTCGTCGCCGACGTAGGCGTAATAGATGGCGGCGATGTCGAGGGTGACGGGACCCAGTTCCGGCTTCACCCCGGCGTAGAGGTCGATCTCGGCGTCGGTGTCGTCACCGAAGTCGACGTTCGAGGCCCAGGCGCCCGCGTACATCGGGCCATAGCCAAGGTCGACGCCGCCGAACACCTGCGGGCCGTCCGTCTGGCTGACGCCGCGGAAGATGTAGTCGGTCGCGACGCCGGCGTTGTAGCTGAACGAGAAGGAGTCGGCTTCCGCCTCGTCCTGAGCGAAGGCGGCGCCGCCGAGGGCCAGGGAGGCGGCAGCGCCGACCAGG
>SDZP01000423.1 GCA_004144935.1 Caulobacteraceae bacterium
CCGGCCAGCACGCCGACGATCAGCGCCGCCTGCTGCTTCCAGGGCGTCGCCCCGACCAGCTGGCCGGTCTTCAGGTCCTGCAGGTTGTCGTTGGCGATGGTCGCCACGGCGAAGACGATGGCGGTGACGAAGAGGGCGAAGGCGACCAGCATCGGCCCGGCGTCCGGCGCCAGGGCGGTCCGCGCCAGGACCAGCAGCAGCGAGGCCCCCAGCACCGCCAGGATGCCGACGCCCGACAGCGGGCTGTTCGAGCTGCCGATCAGCCCGGCCATGTAGCCGCAGATCGCCGCCACCAGGAAACCGACGATGACGATGTAGACCAGCGCCCCGGCGATCAGCCCGATGGCCCCCGCCGTCGCCAGCCCCGGGCCCGCCGCCGTCCCGGTCGACAGGAAGGACCAGAGCAGCCAGGCCAGCGGGGCCAGAGCCGCCACGCTGACCGTGGCGACGATGCCGATCGGGATGTCGCGCTCGGTGATGTCCAGCGAGGCGGCGTCGCCGGCGCTGCGCCGGGCCTGGGCGGCCAGGGCGCCCATCAGGCCTGTCCACAGCGGGGCCGCCAGCCGGCCAAGCGTCCACAGCGCGGCGACGCCGATGGCGCCGGCCCCCAGGAAACGGACCTTGGTGCGCCAGATGCCGGTGGCGAACTCGCCCATGTCGCCGGTCATCGGGACCATCGAGGTCAGGATCGGGGTCAGCACGCCCCAGGCGATGACCAGCCCGATCAGCATCGCCACCCCGACGGTGGCCCCCACGAGGTGCCCGGCCCCGAACAGGGCCAGGGAGAAGGACGTTCCCGCCGCGCCGACGCCGCCGCCGACCGGGAAGAACTTGGTGAACTCCTCGGCCATCAGCCTGGTTTTGCTGAGCAGATAGACCCCGGCCGAGACCAGGGAGGCGACGAGCACCACCTGCAGGCCGGCCTTGCCCTCCGCCGCCGCGCCGGCCGCATCCGAGCCCGCGCCGGAGCCGACCTTCAGCACCTCGGCCGCCGCCACCCCCTCGGGGTAGGGCAGGTCGGACTGAGTGACCAGCGCCCGCCGCAGCGGGATCGAGTACATCACCCCCAGCACGCCGCCGAGGGCGCAGATGAAGAAGGAGGTCCAGAACGGGAAGCCCGCCCACCAGCCGATCATCACCAGCCCGGGCAGCACGAAGATGATCGACGACAGGGTGCCCGCGGAGGAGGCCACCGTCTGGACGATGTTGTTTTCCCAGATGGTCGCGCCGCTGAACATCCGCAGCACCGCCATCGAGATGACCGCCGCCGGGATCGAGGAGGCGAAGGTCAGCCCCACCTTCAGGCCGAGGAAGACATTGGCGGCGGTGAACACCAGGGTGATCAGCACCCCGAGGATCAGGCTGCGGACGGTGAGTTCGACCCGGCGGTCAAGCGTGGTGGCGGTCACTTAGGCATTCCCAGACGATACAGGGCCGGAGAGTGGCCGTTAACCGCCCCTACCTCAAGCCTGCACAGGCAGGACTCAGGTCATCCGGAAAAGCGCCATCGCCGTCTTGCCCACGATCTTCTGGGCGTCCTCGACCCCGACCGCGTCGAACACCGCGTCGATGGCGCTGCGCGTGTAGCCGAAGGTGCTTTCCTGGTGCGGATAGTCCGACGACCACATCACCGTCTCAGGTCCGATCCGGTGCAGCATCTCCAGCCCCACCGGGTCGGTCATAAAGGTCGCGTAGCAGTGGTTGCGCCAGTACCAGCTGGGCGGATGGGCCAGCTTCGGCGAGATCGAGGTCGGGAAGCTGTTATAGATCATGTCTGCGTCGTGCAGCATGCCGGGGATCCAGCTCAAGCCGCCCTCGACGAACACGCAGCGCAGGCCCGGGAAGCGGTCGAACACCCCGCCGAACACCAGCTGACCCCAGTTCTGCCGGAAGCCCTGCATCTGGGTCAGCACCGAGACCCCAACCGCGCCGGGCTCGGCCGTCGGGATGGCCTCGCCGATGTGGAAGGCCAGCGGCAGTCCGCTGGCCTCGACCGCCGCCCAGAAGGAATCCATGGCCCCGTGGTTGTAGTGGATGGTCCGGCCGTTCTCGAACTTGCCGGGCTTGATCGGGACCATCAGGCAGGATGCGCCGAGCTCGACGCAGCGCTGAACGGACTGCGCCGCGCCCTCGGGGTCCCAGTAGCTGGGGATCATCACAGCATAGAGCCGCCCGCCTGATCGGGCGCAGACCTCGCCGATATGCTCGTTATAGGCGCTGAACACCTCGCGGCGGTTGGTCAGTTCGCCGAACATCAACAGGCCGAACAATCGCTGCGGGAAGATCAGCTCCCGCGACACCCCCTCGATATCCAGATCGCGGAAACGGGTCTCCAGGTCGGTCAGGCCCGGATAGCATTCCATTGCCTCGCACAGCGAGGCGGCGATGGCCGGCGGGGTCATCGACTGGCCGGCGATGCTGAGATCCCAGCCGCCGTCCTTGAACACCATCCTTGGCGCCTGGTCCTTCAGGTGCTCGGGAAAGCGGTCGATCCAGCAGTCGGTCTCCAGCATGTGACTGTCGGCCGAGACGATCACCGTGCCTTCCGGCCAGGCGCGGGTCGGGCCCTGCGGCTGGCGCTGGCGGGCGACGGCGATGCCGACCTGCTCTTCGATCTCCAGGATGAAGCCGTCCGGCATGGCGTGTCTCCCGTGGCTCTGCTGGCCTTTGGCGGAAGTATCGCGCCGGGTCCGGCGGGGTGACAAGCCGATTTTTATAACGTGTTCTGGTGTGGGTCTTGCTGAACGATCCAGCCGCATCGTCCCGGCTGCCGCCTCCGGGGGCGCAAGACCTGCTGGCGACGCCCCTCGAAAGCCCTCCCCCTCAATGGGGGAGGGTTGGGAGGGGGTG
>SDZP01000424.1 GCA_004144935.1 Caulobacteraceae bacterium
GTCCCTGACCCGCCGCCGGCAGGATCTTGCCCCCCTGATCGAGCGCACCTTCGAGCGGCTGCACGCCGAGGGCGACCGCGCCTACGCGCAGGTCCGCCGCCGCCGGGGCTGGACCGGGCCCGAAGACCCCGCGGTCACCGCCCGCCGCTTCTGGACCCTGGCCCTGGGCGTCGCCCTTCGCGAAGGCGCCACCGAGGCCAGCGTCGCCGAGGCGGTGGAAGACATGCTCGCCCTGCTCCGCCTGACCCCCGCAAAAGGAGACGCCTGATGGCCGCCGCCGCCCGTGTCGCCGCGAAGACCTATTTCACGCCAGAGGAATGGGCCCCGCTGGCCCGCAAATCGGCCTGGAAGGGCCCGGCCCTGATCGCCCATGCCTGGCTGGTCATCCTCGCCGCCGCCGCCGTGGCGTATGTCTGGCCTATCACCATCCCGCTGGCGGTGATGATCATCGGCGCCCGGCAGCTGGGTCTGGCCATCCTGATGCACGACGCCGCCCACGGCGCCCTGCACCCGGACCTGAAGGTCAACGACTTCCTCGGCGACTACCTGACCCCCGGCGGCCTGGTCGCCTACCGCACCTATCACCTGGGCCACCACAAATTCGCTCAGCAGACGGAGGATCCGGACCTCATCCTCTCCGCCCCCTTCCCGATCACCCGCACCTCCCTGTGGCGCAAGGTGGTCCGCGACCTGACCGGCCAGACCTACTACAAGCAGCGCTGGGCCGGGCTGGTGAAGACCCTGCGCGAGCGCCGCCCCGACCAGCCCCTGTGGCCAATCCTGAAGAAGGCCGTGGTCAGCCGCCGCCGCTTCTTTATCGGCATGCTGGTGACAATCGCCCTCACCGCCCCGTTCGGCTTCTGGTGGGCCTGGCCGGTGCTGTGGCTGCTGCCGCAGGCGACCTGGCTGCCCCTGGTCACCCGCCTGCGTAACATCGCCGAGCACGCCTGCATCGCCAGGGACGAGCCGGACCCTCTGCGCCACGCCCGCACGACGAAGGCCAACTGGCTCGAACGGGCCCTGCTGGCGCCCTACTTCGTCAACTATCACTGCGAGCACCACATGTTCATGCATGTGCCCTGCTACAACCTGCCCCGGACCCACCGGCTGCTGAAGGCCAAGGGCGTGACGCCGGGGATGCTCACCGCGCCGGGGTACTGGGAGGTGTTCAAGCTGGCCTCGAGCAAGCCGGCGAACCTGGCGGCGGCCTAGGCCCGCTATCGAAGCGGCCAGCCATTATACGCCGGCCGTGCGGCCTACAAAATAAGCGGGCGCCGTTTGATGGGACGCCGGAAGCAGGGCAAACGCCTGGCCCCGTGGGCTTTGGCGTGGGTCGAGGCGCTGCGGATGTAGGCCGGGGCGTAGCCCGGCATGTAGGCCGATGCGCAGGGTTTGTAGGCCGAATTGGCGTCGCGCTGGCCTACGTCGGCGCACGCGGCGCCGCTCGCTCCCCATCAACAGCGAAAGTCTTGACGAATATGTCTAGACATATTCACCCGGGCACTGATTCATTAGGGCTTTTCCGGCCCCCAAGGCTCGAAAAGCTACAACAACGCCCGCGCCGCCGCCTCGAACCCCTTCGCCGCCAGGCTCTCGCCCCTCGTCGCCGTCAGCGGCTGTCCCTGGTCGCCGGCTTCGCGCAGGGCGATCTCGATGGGGATCTCGGCCAGGAGGGGGACGCCGAGGGTTTGCGCCTCGGTTCTGGCCCCGCCCGTACCGAAGATTGGAATCTTCGCGCCGTCCGGGCCTTCGAACCAGGCCATGTTCTCGATGACGCCGAGGATGGGGGTGGCGGTCTTGGCGAACATGGCGGCGGCGCGGCGGGCGTCGATCAGGGCGATCTCCTGGGGGGTGGAGACCAGCACGACGCCGTCGACGGCCAGTTTCTGGACCAGGGTCAGGTGGATGTCGCCGGTGCCGGGGGGCAGGTCGACGATGAGGAGGTCTAGCGGGGCGGCCTCGGTGCCCCAGCGGACGTCCTGGACCATCTGGCGCACGGCCGAGCTGGCCATAGGGCCGCGCCAGATCATCGGGGCGCCCTCCTCGACCATGAAGCCGATGCTCATCAGCTTGACCCCGTGGGCGACGAGGGGTTCGAGCTTGCCGTCGACGAAGGCGGGCTCCTCGTCGATGCCCATCATCTTCGGGGCCGACGGTCCGTAGACGTCGGCGTCGAGCAGGCCGACGTTGAGACCCAGTTTGGCGAAGGCGCAGGCCAGGTTGACCGAGACGGTGGACTTGCCGACCCCGCCCTTGCCGCTGGCCACGGCGATGACCCGCTTCACATGGGCCGGCTTCTCGGCCTCGGCCGCCTTGGGCTCGGACTTGGGGTCGGGGCTCAGCCGGGCGGTCTTGCGCTGGCGGGTGACGCCAGCCGGGGCCTCGGCGGTGAGGACGACCTGGGCCTTCTCGATGCCGGGCAGGCCCTTGAGAACTTTTTCGGCCGCCTCGCGGATGTAGCCGTAGCGGCCGGCGTCGGCGGCGGGCACCTCCAGCATGAAGCCGGCGCTTCCCTGCCGCAGGACCAGCCCCTGCACCAGTCCGGCGGTGACCAGTCCGCGTCCGGAGCGGGGGTCGACCACCTTGTCCAGGGCCGCCAGAACGGCGTCACGGTCGATTGCGGGGGCGGAAGTCATACCGGTTCAGCTTGCGTTGAGGGCTTGGGGGTCTCATATCCGGCTCTATGCTCGGGTTTGCAACCGGGCGCCTTTATTCAGCCGACGGAAGCCCGCCGACTTCATGCCCTGGAACGACAACGCCAACCCCGGACCCTGGGGTTCGCCGCCGCCGGAAGGCGACAAGCCCAAAGAGCCCGGCAATGAGCCGCGCAAGGCCCCGCCCCCGCGC
>SDZP01000425.1 GCA_004144935.1 Caulobacteraceae bacterium
TCCCCCTCGAGGGGGGAAGGGTCGGGGATGGGGGTGCTCCCATCGGCCCCTAAGCGAAACTCAAAGTGGGCGCGGACGCCTCACGTGCGCTTCCACAAACACCGAGCGAACACCCCCTCCCAACCCTCCCCCCTCGAGGGGGAGGGCTTTCGTGGGAACAGTCGATGTTCGCGCCGCTCCCCCGATGGGGGAGGAATTAATCAGAATCAGCCCTATCTAATCCCCATGGCATCCGTCGCCGGCCCAGAGATCGAACGCCTCATCAGCCTGCTGGCCAAGCTGCCGGGCCTCGGCCCCCGCTCGGCCCGCCGCGCGGCCCTGACCCTGCTCAAGCGCCGCGACCAGCTGCTCGGCCCGCTCGCCGCCGCCCTCGCCGACGCCCAGGCCAACGTCAAGACCTGCAGCGTCTGCGGCAGCCTCGACACCCGCGACCCCTGCGGCCTCTGTTCGGACTCCTTGCGCGACCGCACCCTGATCTGCGTCGTCGAGGAGGTGGGCAGCGTCTGGGCCATGGAGCGGGCAGGGGCCTTCCGCGGCCGCTACCATGTGCTCGGCGGCCTGCTGTCGGCTCTCGACGGCGTCGGCCCCGACAACCTGCGCATCAACGAACTGACCGCCCGCGTCACCGAGGGCGAGATCCGCGAGGTGGTGCTGGCCCTGCCCGCCACCGTCGACGGCCAGACCACCGCCCACTACATCGCCGAACGCCTCTCCAACCTCGACGTGGCGGTGACCATGCTGGCGAGGGGCGTCCCGGTCGGCGGCGACCTCGACTGGCTGGACGACGGGACGATCGCCCAGGCCATGCGGGCGCGGCGGCCGGCCTAGCAACGCCCCTTCTCCCCTTGGGGGAGAAGGTGTCGGCGAAGCCGACGGATGAGGGGTCGCACCGGCCCCAAGGCGAAGTCCGCCAACCCCCTCGTTCGGCGCGACCCCTCATCCGAGCCCTGCGGGCCCACCTTCTCCCCCAAGGGGAGAAGGGATGCATTGGCGCGACTCCCCAAACCACGCTAAGAACCAACCATGAACGCCGCCACGCTCGCCCTCATCGTCGCCGCCGCCTTCGCGCTGCTCGCCGTCGTCGCTCTCGCCTGGGCCCTGATGGAGCGCCGCCGGGCCGCCGCCGCCGAGGCCAAGGCCTGGTCGCTGCAGGAGCAGTTCACCACCGCCGACGCCCGCGCCCGCATGCTGGAGGACCAGTCCGGCTCGACCGCCGAACTGCTCCGCGCCCAGGCCGAACAACAGGCCGGGGCCGTCGCCGAGGCCCTTATCAAGCGCACCGAGGAAAGCTTCCGCAACCGCGAGCTCCAGGCCGAGGCCCGCCTCGCCGCCCAGCTGAAACCGGTCGCCGACACCCTGACCAAGTTCGAGGCCCAGGTCACCGCCGTCGAAAAGGCCCGCGCCGAGGACCAGGGCGGCCTCAAGCAGCAGATCACCGCCCTGATGGAGGCCTCCGTCGCCACCCAGGCCGAGGCCCGCAAGCTGTCCACCGCCCTGCGCCGCGGCGCCGGGGTCCAGGGCCGCTGGGGCGAACAGACCCTGCGCAATGTGCTCGAAGCCGCCGGCCTCGCCAGCCAGTACGACTTTGTCGAACAGTTCAGCCTCAACACCGAGGAGGGGCGCCGCCGGCCGGACGTCAAGGTCCGCATGCCGGCCGGCGCCGTCTTCGCCATCGATGCCAAATGCTCGCTCAACGCCTTCATGGACGCCCAGGAGGCCGCCGACGACATCGCGCGGGAAGGGCATATGGTCCGCCACGCCGCCAGCGTCCGCAGCCACATGCAGGGCCTGTCGGCCAAGAGCTACTGGGACCAGTTCGCCTCCGAGCGCTCTCCCGACTTCGTGGCCATGTTCGTGCCCGGCGACGGCTTCCTGGCCGCCGCCCTCGAACGCCTGCCGGACCTGCTGACCGAGGCGATGGACAAGCGGGTCCTGATCGTCACCCCGACCACCCTGTTCGCCCTCTGCAAGGCCGTCGCCTACGGCTGGCGGGTCGAGGAACAGGCCGCCAACGCCGACCAGATCGCCAAGCTCGGCCGCGACCTCTACGCCCGCCTGTCGGTGATGGGCGGCCATGTCGCCGCCATGGGCAAGGCCCTGGAGACCGCCACCGGCCGCTACAACCAATTCGTCGGCAGCCTCGAGACCCAGGTCCTGACCCAGGCCCGCCGCTTCGAGGACCTGAAGGTCGACCACGAGGGCAAGGAGATCCCGGAACTCAGCCCCATCGAGGGCGGCATCCGCCCGCTGGCCAAACTCGCCGCCCTCTCCGACAGTCCTGACGCAAGTCAGGACCCACCCGCCGTCGCCAACGCCTGACCGAGCACCCCGACGTCCGTCAGGATGCTCGCAGAGGGCCCTGCGACCAAGACCCAGCTTGACGGTCAACTTCTCAATCCCTACCTCCCCGCCATGGCCATCCGTCGCATCCTCACCGTCGACAACGCCGCCGACCTGGCGGTGCTGAAGAAGAAGTCCCTGCCCGTGGACGCCGTCACCGACGCCCACCGCGCCCTGATGGACGACATGCTGGAGACGATGTACGCCGCCCCAGGCATCGGCCTGGCCGCCGTGCAGGTCGGCGAGCCCCTGCGCATCATCGTCATGGACCTCGCCCGCGACGGCGAGCCGCCGGCCCCGCGCTACTTCGTCAATCCCGAGATCGTCGAGAAGAACGACAGCCTGCTGCCCTACGAGGAAGGCTGCCTGTCGGTGCCGGAGATCTACGAGACCGTCGAGCGCCCCGACCAGGTCCATATCCGCTACCTCGACTACAACGGCGCCGAGGTCGAGGAAGCCGCCGACGGCCTCTACGCCGTCTGCATCCAGCACGAGATGGACCAC
>SDZP01000063.1 GCA_004144935.1 Caulobacteraceae bacterium
ACCCACGACCCGTCCGGGCGGCCCGCCGGTCAACCCGTCCGCGCCCGCCGGCAAGCCGCAGTCCGCCGCCGCCCTGCGCAGCAACGACGTGATGAACAAGCTGAAGGAGGCGCAGGCTCCGGCGACCGAGATCGTCCGTGAGCAGAGCGACTACTATCACGCCACCAAGACCACGATCTTCAATGCGCTGCTGAACACCATCGACCTGAGCCAGCTGGCCCAGCTCGACACCACGGCGGCGGCCGCCGAGATCAAGGACATCGTCGCCGAGCTGGTGGCGATCAAGAACGTCTCGATGTCGGTCTCCGAGACCGAGATGCTGGTCCAGGACATCATCAACGATGTCCTCGGCTACGGCCCGCTCGAGCCGCTGCTGGCCCGCGACGACATCGCCGACATCATGGTCAACGGCGCCGGCCGGGTGTTCATCGAGGTCGGCGGCAAGGTTCAGCTGACCAACGTCCGTTTCCGCGACAACGCCCAGCTGATGAACATCTGCCAGCGGATCGTCAGCCAGGTCGGCCGGCGGGTCGACGAGAGCAGCCCCATCTGTGACGCCCGCCTTCCCGACGGCTCCCGGGTCAACGTCATCGCCCCGCCCCTGGCGCTGGACGGCCCGACGCTGACCATCCGGAAGTTCAAGAAAGAGAAGATGACGATGAAGGATCTGGTGGACTTCAAGTCCGTCAGTCCGGAGGGGGCGCGCGTCCTCGGCGTCATCGGGGCCTGCCGCTGCAACGTTCTGATCAGCGGCGGTACGGGCTCCGGCAAGACCACGCTCCTCAACACCATGACCGCCTTCATCGACCCGACCGAGCGGGTCATCACCTGCGAGGACGCGGCCGAGCTGCAGCTGCAGCAGCCGCATGTCGTGCGCCTGGAAACCCGGCCGCCCAACCTCGAGGGCAGCGGCCAGATCACCATGCGGGACCTGGTCAAGAACTGCCTGCGGATGCGTCCCGAGCGGATCATCGTCGGCGAAGTCCGTGGCCCCGAGGCCTTCGACCTGCTGCAGGCCATGAACACCGGCCACGACGGCTCGATGGGCACCCTGCACAGCAACAGCCCGCGCGAAGCGATCAGCCGTCTGGAATCGATGATCACCATGGGCGGCTACGGCCTGCCCTCGAAGACCATCCGCGAGATGATCGTCGGCTCGGTCGACGTCATCATCCAGGCCGCCCGCCTGCGCGACGGCTCGCGTCGCATCACCCATGTCACCGAGGTCGTCGGCCTGGAAGGCGATGTCATCGTCACCCAGGACCTGTTCATCTACGAGATGACCGGCGAGGACGCCGACGGCAAGATCATCGGCAAGCACCGCGGCACCGGCATCGCCCGGCCGCGCTTCTGGGACCGCGCCCGCTATTACGGACTGGAGCGCGAACTGGCCGAGGCCCTGGACGCGTCGGAGTAGCCGCGATGATGATCACCATCCTCATCGCCTTCCTGGCCTTCGTGACCATCGCCGGTCTCGGCTTCGCCTTTGCCGGAACCGGCACCAGCAACAAGGCGACCAAGCGGGCCCAGGCCATCGTCTCCGGCGCCCCGCGCCAGGACCGCAAGGCCGTCGCCCGCGCCGCCGCCAACACACCGGAAGCCCGCCGCAAGCAGATCCTCAAGACCCTGAAGGATCAGGAGAAGCAGCAGAAGAAGAAGACCTTCAACCTGCAGTCCAAGATGCTGCAGGCCGGGCTGAAGGGGAACGTCAAGGCGTTCTGGATCGTCAGCGGCGTGGTCGGGGTGATGGTCTTCGTCGCTGTGCTGCTGTTCCAGCGCAACCCGCTGATCGCGCTCGGCGCCGGCTTCGCGGCCGGCTTCGGCCTGCCGCGCTGGGTGATCAACTTCCTGGCCAAGCGCCGCATCAAGAAGTTCACCGAGCACTTCTCCGACGCCATCGACATCATCGTGCGCGGCATCAAGTCCGGCCTGCCGGTCCACGACTGTCTGAAGATCATCGGCCGCGAGAGCCCCGAGCCCCTGGGCGCCGAGTTCCGCAGCCTGGTCGAGAACGTCGGGGTCGGGGTCTCGATCGGCGACGCCCTGGAGAAGATGTTCCAGCGCATGCCGACCAGCGAGCTGCGCTTCTTCGCCATCGTGCTGGCCATCCAGCAGAAGACCGGCGGCAACCTGGCCGAGGCGCTGAACAACCTCTCCCAGGTGCTGCGGGCCCGCAAGCTGATGCGCGAGAAGATCAAGGCCCTGTCGTCGGAAGCCATCGCCTCCAGCTTCATCATCGGCTCGCTGCCGCCTGGCGTCGTCATCCTGATCACGGTCACGACGCCGGCCTACATGGCCCCGATGTTCTCCGACTCGCGCGGTCACCTGATGCTGATGGGAGCCGCCTTCTGGATGAGCTGCGGCATCTTCGTGATGCGCAAGATGATCAACTTCAAGTTCTGACGGGGAGCATCAGATGAGCCTCGTCAGCACCCTCACCGACCCGGACAACGTCCTCACCGGCTTCGTGGCGGCGATCACCTTCGCCACCATCGTCACCCTGGTCAGCCCGATGCTGAAGAGCGACAAGCTGGAAGGGCGGCTGAAGAGCGTCGCCAACCGGCGCGAGGAGCTGCGCAAGCGCAACCGCGAGGCCCTGAGCAAGAAGGGCCCGACCTCGACCAACAGCCTGCGCCACACCGACGAGGGCCTCTACAAGAACGTCGTCGACCGGCTGCAGCTGTCGAAGCTGCTGGAAGACCCCAAGGTCGTGGAAAAGCTGGCCCAGGCCGGCTTCCGGGGCCCCCGGCCAATCTCGACCTTCTACTTCTTCCGCTTCGTGATGCCGTTCGTGTTCGCCGTGCTGGTGTTCTTCTACCTGTTCGTGATCAACGACTTCGGCCTGCAGACCATGCAGAAGGTGGCGGCCTGCTTCGCCGCCCTGCTGATCGGCTACTACGCGCCCAACATCTACATCTCCAACATCGCCTCCAAGCGCCGCGAGAGCATCGTCGCCGCCTTCCCCGACAGCCTCGACCTGCTGCTGATCTGCGTCGAGAGCGGCATGTCGATCGAGGCGGCGATCATGAAGGTCAGCCAGGAGGTCGGCTCCACCTCCATCGAGCTGGCCGAGGAACTCAGCCTGCTGACCGCCGAGCTCAGCTACCTGCCCGAGCGCCGCCTGGCCTATGAGGGCCTGGCCCGGCGGACCAACCATCCGGGCGTCAAGTCCGTGGTCACCGCCATGATCCAGGCCGAGCGCTACGGCACGCCGCTCGGCTCGGCCCTGCGGGTGATGGCCAAGGAGAACCGCGAACTGCGCCTCTCCGCCGCCGAGAAGAAGGCCGCCGCCCTGCCGGCCAAGCTGACCGTGCCGATGATCCTGTTCTTCCTGCCGGTGCTGTTCGTGGTGATCCTCGGTCCCGCGATCATCAAGGTGCAGGACATCATGGCCAAGCAGTAGCTCGGCCTCAGGCGATCAGTCCTGGTCGGCTTCGGCGAAGCTGACCCCCGCCCTGCGCAGCGCCAGCACGAAGCGGCGCACGTTGGCGTACTGTAGCCGCATGCTCTCCAGGCCCTGAGGGGAATCGACCACCGCCCTCGGCACCATCACCCCTCCGTCCTTCTTCACCATCGCGCCGGTCTCGAGCATCTTGGTCACATGCCGGCGCACCGTCTCCCGGGGCAGGTTCAGCGAGGCGGCGATCGACGACACCGAGATCGGCCGGCGCAGGGCGTCCGGCGGCGCGTCGGCCGAATATTGCCTGTTGAGTTCCGAATCGTTCCAGATCTCGCGGACATTGGCCTGGATGACGGCGGTGTAGATGACCGCGGTGACCAGGTCGCCCCCGAAGTTCGGAGCGGCCAGTTCGGCCCAGCGCAGGATGAACTCTCCCAGCGCGCGCCCGGTCAGGCGCATGTCGTCCGGCGGTACGCTCACGGCGAATACTCCCTCAGCCGTGTTGGTTGGGCGATCCCGTTAGCACCTTGGCTCATTTCGGTGAAGCTGCCCCGGATCGGGGCGCCGGCGGGTTCTCAGGGCGGTGGGCCGCTGATTACGGTGACGGCTCAAATTGAGGCTCCGGCGCCTTAACGCCCTGCCTCCCGATTGATCGGACCGGGGGGTCCGCAAGGGCAAGATTTACCATGGCTGATTTTCCTGCAGTATTCGAACTGTCGTCGCTGGATGGAGCCAATGGCTTCCGCATCGATGGTGTGGCGGCGGACGATCGCAGTTCCTGGACTGTCGCGTCGGCTGGTGACGTCAACGACGATGGCTACATCGACCTGATCATCGGCGCGCCCTACACCGACTGGAACGGCGCCGCCTCCGGCTCGGCCTATATCGTGTTCGGCAAGGGGACGGGCTTCACGGCCAGCCTGAGCCTTGCCGATCTGGACGGCGCAAACGGTTTTCGTATCGATGGCGCTGTCAGCAATGAGGTGATCGGCCACACGATCTCTCCGGCGGGCGATATCAACAAGGACGGCTTCGACGACGTCATCGTCGGGGGAATCTGGGCCTCACCGAACGGTAACGCCATCGCCGGGGTAAGCTACGTCGTGTTCGGCGGCTCCGCCTTCACCGCGACCCTCGCGGCGTCCAGCCTCGATGGTGGAAACGGCTTCCGTATACCGGGCATCGCCCCAAACGATCGCACCGGCAGCGTGGTCTCCGGGGCCGGAGACATCAACGGCGACGGGTATGCCGACTTCGCCATCGGCGGTTACGGGGTTGATTCCAATGGCGACTACGCCGGCGCCAGCTATGTGGTCTTCGGCAAGGCGAACGGGTTCACAGCGGACTTCGACCTGGCGGGCCTGGATGGCGCCAACGGCTTCCGCATCGACGGCGCCGCGCCGGGGCATCGCAACGGCCGGCCGATCGCCTCCGCGGGAGATATCAACGGGGACGGCTACGATGACCTCGTCGTCGTCTCGTCCAATGCCAGTCCGAACGGCATAAATTCTGGCGCCGCCTACGTGGTTTTCGGCAAGAGCTCGGGCTTTGGGGCCAGCCTCAGTGTGGCGAACCTGGACGGGTCGAACGGCTTCCGCCTGCCGGGTCGGGTTCAGAATGAGGGCCTCGGCACGGCCGTCTCCTCGGCCGGCGACGTCAATGGCGACGGCTACGACGATCTGATCATTGGAGCACCTGGGCTCTCGAACGGTAGAGGCGGGGCCTATGTGATCTTTGGCAAGGCGACGGGCTTCACCGCCGATTTCGACCAGTCGACCCTCGATGGGGCCAACGGCTTCCGCATCGACGGCGCTGGCGCCTACCAGGCGGCCGGCACGGCGGTATCGTCAGGCGACGTCAACGGCGATGGCTATTCGGACCTGATCATCGGCTCCTATCGGACAGACGTCCATGGCTCCTTAACAGGCTCGACCTACGTCATCTACGGCAAGGCTTCCGGCTTTGCGGCCACGCTTGCGCTGTCCAGCCTGGACGGGGTGAACGGTTTCCGCATCGACGGTGTGGCGGGGGGCGACCTGTCCAGTCGCTGGCTGTCGGCCGGCGACATGAACGGTGACGGCGTCGACGACATCATGATCTCCGGCGAAGGCGCCGATCCGGTCGGCAGCTTTTCGGGCTCGACCTACGTCGTGTTCGGTGTCCAGGCGGCGATCGTTCGCTCCGGCGATCTGGCCAATGACAACATCAGTGGCCGCAGCGCCGGCGACACCCTGAGCGGCGCCGGCGGCAATGACGTCCTGTATGGCATGGCCGGCGACGACCTTCTCGACGGCGGCGATCTTTCCGACCAGTTGTTCGGCGGCGACGGGGCTGACGACCTCCTCGGCGGCGGTGGCGGCGACGTCCTTTACGGCGATGCGGGCGACGACCAGATCGACGGCGGCGAGGGTCACGACAAGCTATTTGGCGGCCTGGGCGCCGACACCCTGATCGGCGGCCTGGGCAACGACCGCTTCGACGGGGGCGACGGCATCGACACGCTCAATGGCGGGGCGGGTAACGACTACCTGGATGGCGGCCTTGGCGCCGATATCATGCGCGGCGGGGCGGAGAACGACATCTATCTGGTCGACGACCTCGGCGATCAGGTCATCGAGCTGTCAGGCGAGGGCTATGACGTGGTCCGCACCGAGCTGGATGGCTGGGTGCTCGGCGCCAATATCGAGGCGCTGGAACTGGGCGGCACGGCCGACATCGGCGGAGCCGGCAACGCTCTGGCCAACATCATGCAGGGCAACAGCGGGGCCAACAGCCTGTCCGGCGGCGAGGGAAACGACACCCTCTATGGTCTGGACGGCGCCGACACCCTGATCGGCGGCTTGGGGGGCGACATCCTGTGGGGCGGCGCCGGGGCGGATACCTTCGTGGTGGCCCACACCTTCTCCGGAGCGCTCGAAACCGACAACATCAAGGACTTCAGCATCCTGGAACTGGACCGGCTCGACCTGTCCGACGCCTACATCGGTACGCTTGAAAAGGTCGACGCCTTCGACAAGCATGCCGGCCAGATGACCCTGACCTTCGCGGCCGGAATCACCACCCTGAAGCTGGATATCAACGGCGACGGCAAGGCCGACTACCAGCTTCGCATCAACGGCGACGTGACGGGCGAGAGCGGCAACTGGTCGCTCTGACCCGGGCCTTGAGCGGCCTGCCTACAGTCCGCCCGTCACCGACTGATAGCTGCGGCCGGCGGCCGGCGTGCCGCCGCCTTGCGCCAGGGCCGCCCTCAGCCAGGCCAGGTTGCTGGCCACCATCTCCGGCGGCAGATCCTGGCGGGCCAGGCGTTCGGCTTCCGGCAGCCGGCCCTGCAGGCCGACGACCAGGGCCAGGTTCTGGCGCACCTTGGCGGTGACGCGCGGGCTGGCGACGGCGCGGCGCAGCAGGGTCTCGGCCCCGGGCAGGTCGCCGCGGGCGGCCTGGAACATCGCGTAGTTGGACAGCGCCGCCGGCTCGTCGGGCGCCAGGGCCACGGCCTGGCGGTGGGCGGCCAGGGCCTCCTCGTCGCGTTGCGCCTGTTCATAGGCCACGGCCAGCAGGCCGACCGGCCGCCAGTCGCGCGGGGCGAGGGCGGCGGCCTTGCGGGCCGGCTCGATGGCGTAGAAGCCCTGGTTCATGCCGATCTTGGCGCGGGCGATTTCCAGCAGGGCGTTGAGGTTGTTGGGATCGACGATCAGCGCCGCCTGGATGGTGTCGGCGGCGTCCTGGAAGCGGCCCAGCGTGCGCAGCGACTGCGACAGGGCGATGCTGGCCTCGACGTCGCGCGGGTCGATATCGACCTCGCGGCCCCAGAAGGCGGCGGCGGCCAGGGGTTCATAGCGGCGGGCCTCGGCGCGCTGGGCGGGCGTGGCCTTCTGCGGCGCGGCGATGACCGGCGGGGTCTTCTGCGGCGAGGCGGCGGGCGTGGCCGCCGCCGCGGCGGCTGGCGCCGGGGCGTCCTTCTTGCCGCCGAACGGCCAGGCGGCGGCCGGCCCGGCCAGCAGAAGAACGGCGGGGATCACAACGGTTGCGGCGAGGACGCGCTTGGGACACATGACAGGGAGACCCTTGGCCAGAGTTTCAGGCGTCCATTGTCGCCCGCGCCGGCTCAAGGAATCGTTAAGCATGTTCCTTAAGAGCTTCGTCCCATGACCGACCCCGTGATCGCCACCCCCGAAGGCCGCGCCATCCCCGTGCTGGCGGTGACGACGCAGGCCTGGCCAGGGGTGCTCAGCGACCGGCCGGCTGCGCTGGCCCGGCTGGCCGAGATCGGCGGCTTCAAGGCCAGGGCCGGCCAGCTGCTGCTGGTCCATGACGCGGACGGCGAGATCGCCGAGGTGCTGTTTGGGCTGGGGGCAGGGGGCGACGCCACCGCCTTCCGCGGTCTTTCGGCCAGGCTGCCGGCCGGCGACTACCAGCTGGCGCCCGAGCCCGAAGGCCTCGATGCGACCGACATCGCCCTGGCCTTCGCCATCGGCGGCTACCGCTTCGACCGCTACCGCGCCGCCCGCGAGCCCGGTCCCCGGCTGGTGGCGCCGGGCGCCGACCTGGCGGCCGTGAAATCCATCGCCCACGCCAGCGCCCTGGCCCGCGACATGGTCAACACCCCGGCGGCCGACATGGGCCCGCTGCAGATCGAGACCATCGCCCGCGAGATCGCGCAGCAGCATGGCGCGGCCATCACCGTCTCGACCGGCGACGAGCTGCTGGTCGACGGCTATCCGTCGGTCCACGCCGTCGGCCGCGCCGCCGGGCCGGGGCGTGACCCGCGCATCATCGAGATCCTCTGGAACGGCGCCGGCCCCGATGCGCCGCTGGTCGCCATCGTCGGCAAGGGGGTGACCTTCGACACCGGCGGCCTCGACATCAAGCCCAGCGCCGGCATGCGCAACATGAAGAAGGACATGGGCGGCGCCGCCCACGCCCTGGCGCTTGGCCGGATGGTGATGGATGCCGGACTGCCGATCCGCCTGGCCATCATCGTCCCGGCCGTGGAGAACGCCATCAGCGGCGACGCCATGCGCCCCGGCGACGTGCTGAACACCCGCAAGGGCCTGACCGTCGAGGTCGGAAACACCGACGCCGAGGGCCGGCTGATCCTGTCCGACGCCCTGACCCGGGCCCAGGAGCTGTCGCCGGTGCTGACCATCGACCTCGCCACCCTGACCGGCGCCGCCCGCGTCGCGCTGGGCCCGCAGGTCATCCCCTTCTACACCGACGACGATGCCCTGGCCGGCGAGCTGGCGGCGGCCGCCCTCAGCGTCCATGACCCCCTGTGGCGCATGCCGCTGTGGGCCGGCTACGAGGAGGCGCTGGACGGCGACGTGGCCGACCTCAAGAACGATCCCGACGGCTGGGCCCAGGCCGGCTCGGTGACGGCGGCGCTGTTCCTGCGGCGCTTTGCGCCGACCACCGGCAGCTGGGTGCATTTCGACATCTTC
The DNA here is from genome assembly GCA_004144935.1 of Caulobacteraceae bacterium. Taxonomy (GTDB): domain Bacteria; phylum Pseudomonadota; class Alphaproteobacteria; order Caulobacterales; family Caulobacteraceae; genus Caulobacter. Next base: position 8,842 of record SDZP01000063.1, read on the forward strand.
GCCTGGAACCCCAAGGGCCGGCCGGGCTGGCCGGCCGGGGCCGAGGCGCAGGCCATCCGCGCCCTGTTCAAGGTGCTCAAGGACCGCTTCGGATGAGTTTCGACCGGCGTCTGACCCTGATCCACGAGGACGTGGCGGCGCGGGGCCTGGAAGGCTTGGTCCCGGCCCGGCGCTACGTCGATCCGGCCGCCCTGCAGGTCAGCGCGCCGGCCGCCCCGCTGCGCCGGCATCCGGCCGACGAGGCCGAACAGGAGAGCCGGCTGCTGTTCGGCGAGCGGTTCGACGTGCTGCTCGAGCAGGACGGCTACAGCTTCGGCCAGGCGGCGCGGGACGGCTATGTCGGCTGGGTCCCGGCCGAGGCGCTCAGCGGCCCGCCGATCCTGCCCACCCACCGGGTCACGGCGCTGCGCACCTACGCCTTCAGCCAGGCCAACATCAAGACCACCCCGGTCGGCCTCTATTCCCTGAACGCCCTGGTCACCATCGAGGCGACCGAGGGCCGGTTCGCCCGGGCCGCCCGCGCCGGCTGGTTCGTGGCCGAGCACCTGGCCCCCATCGGTACGGGCTTCGAGACCGACCCGGCCGGCGTGGCCTTGCGCTTCCTCGGCGCGCCCTACCTGTGGGGCGGTCGCGAGAGCCTTGGCCTCGACTGTTCCGGCCTCGTGCAGCAGGCCCTGAACGCCTGCGGCGTCGCCTGTCCGCGCGACACCGACATGCAGGCCGCCATGGGCTCCGCCATCGAGGCGGCCGAGCTGACGCGCGGCGACCTGGTCTTCTGGAAGGGCCATGTCGGCATGATGCTGGACGAGGCGCGGCTGGTGCACGCCAACGGCCACCACATGGCCACCGTGGTCGAGCCGCTGGCCGAGGCCATCGCCCGCATCGACGCCGCCGGGGCCGGCCAGCCGACGGCCTACCGCCGGCCCTGAGGCTTCATCTTGTCGCGCAATTCCTGGAAGGCCTCGTTGGACTTGGCCAGGCTCTCCGCGTTCGGCCTGAACTGGCCAAGCCCGCCCAGTTCGAACAGCGTCTTCATGATCGCCAGGGCGACCAGAGCCCAGACCGGCCCGCCCAGGATGATCACCGGGACCATGCCGAGCATGATCGCCAGGTGCAGCACGACGATGCGGCCATAGGGCTCGAACATCTGGACCATCGGATTGGTGTCGCGGGCCCTGCCCCTTGCCAGCCAGTCGAAGACGAAGCCGAACAGCTGCAGCCCGGCGATGGCCGCCAGGCTCCAGGCGAACCCCGGCTCGTGCCGCGCCAGGCCGTCGACGATCCGGTAGAGGCCGACCGGCGACATCTCGACCTGCGGCATCCGGCCCTCGCCGATAGAACCGATGACCAGCACGAAGATGCCGTGCACGAAACAGAACATCCCGTAGTGGAAGACGAAGAAGGGCAGGATGAAAGCGCTCGCCGCCCAGCCGGGCGGGCCCAGCAGCGCCCCGCTAACCGCCATCTTCAGGACGTTCACCCCGCCGATGATGACGTTCTCGCACCAGTAGAGCAGCAGCAGCACGCCGGCCGGCCAGCCAAACAGGATGACGCAGATGATGGGCACGGCGTTGGCCGCGATGACGCCCAGGCTGGACAGCCGCTTCAGGCCGGCGAGGAAGCCGCGGATGCGGTCGGCGGCGTTCGTCATGCGGCGGGCAGGGCGGCGGTCTGAGGCTGGCGCATGTGGAATCCCCGGTCGCCGCGCAGACTAGCGCGCCTTTCGCGCAAAGAAAAACGGGCCCCGCCGAAGCGGAGCCCGTCTGTCCTTGTTCAGGTCCGAGCCTAGTTGGCCGGCGGCGAGGCGCCCTGCTTGGCGGGCTCGGCTGAGGCCGGGGGCTGGGTCGCGCCGCCCGGCGCGGTCTTGGGATCGGCGGTCGTGCCGGTCGCCACGGGGTCGGTCGCGCCGGCGGCCGGAGCCTCGGTCGCCGCGGCGGCGGGCTTGGGCGCCGGCACCGCCAGGGTCGAGCCCAGGCTGTGCAGGTAGGACAGCATGGCGATGCGGTCTTCCTGCTTCTTCAGGCCGACGAAGGTCATCTTGGTGCCGGGGACGTGCTTCTGCGGCGCCTTCAGGAACTGGTCCAGCTCGTCCCAGGTCCAGGTCTTGCCGGCCCCGAAGGTTTTCATGGCGTCGGAATAGGCGAAGCCGGGGTGGGTGCCGGGGACCTTGCCCATGGTTCCGTACAGGTTGGGACCGGTGCCGTTGGCGCCGCCCGCGGTGAAGGTGTGGCAGCTGGCGCACTTGGCCGAGACCGCGGCGCCGAGGGCCGGATCGGTGGCCGGGATGACCGTGCCCCAGTCGGGCGCGACCTCGACGGCCGCGCCGCCCCCGGTGTCCTCGACCACGGCCACGGCGTAGCCGGGCTTCTCGATCTCGTGGCCTTCGAACACGATGCCGCTCAGTTCCCGCAGGCCGAAGATCGCAAGGCCCGCCACCAGCACCCCGGCCGCGATTTTGTTGAACGTCAGGTCGCTCATGTTCGCATCGAACTCGTAGGTTTGTGTCTTGTCGGGAAACCGCAGAATCCCGGCTCTTGTTGCGCGAGCGTCTCTGACACGCTACCGCCGCCTTCGCAAGCGCAAGGCCCCTCTGAAAAGCTCATGAAGCCCATCGTCCTGATCCCCGCCCGCATGGCCGCCACCCGGTTGCCCGACAAGCCGCTGGCCGACATCGGCGGGGTGGCCATGATCGTCCGCGTCCTGCGCCGGGCCGAGGCGGCCGATATCGGGCCCGTGGCGGTCGCCGCCGGGGACGCCGAGATCGTCGAGGCGGTGCGCGCCGCCGGCGGCCAGGCCGTGCTCACCGACCCCGCCCTGCCGTCCGGCTCGGACCGCATCCAGGCGGCGCTGCATGCCCTCGACCCCGGCGGCGTCCACGACGCGGTGATCAACCTGCAGGGCGACATGCCCTTCGTCGAACCGTCGGTGCTGAGCGCCTGCGTGGCCCTGATGCAGGCCCAGCCCGGCTGCGACGTCGCCACCGTGGTGGCGGCCGAGGCCTCCATCGACGACCGCGCCAACCCCGACGTGGTCAAGGCCATCCTGGCCATGCAGCCCGACGGCCGGTCCGGCCGCGCCCTCTACTTCACCCGCTCCACCCTCTACGGCGACGGCCCGGTCTGGCGCCACATCGGCATCTACGGCTACCGCCGCGCCGCGCTGGAGCGATTTAACAGCGCGCCGCCTTCGGCCCTGGAGCGGCGCGAGAAACTGGAACAGCTGCGCGGCCTTGAAATGGGCCTCAGCTATTGGGCGTCCATCGCAGAGGCCGCGCCCATCTCCGTCGACAACCCGGCCGACCTCGAGGCCGCCCGGGCTCACGCAAAGACTGTCTGACAAACCATGCTCAAGAAGATCGCCTTCCAGGGCGCCCCCGGCGCCAACAGCCACGAGGCCTGCCGCGACTATTTCCCCGGCTATGAAGCCGCCCCGTACCCCACGTTCGAAGAGGCCTTCGAGGCGGTGAAATCGGGCGTCTGCGAGCTTGGCATGATCCCGGTGGAGAACTCCATCGCCGGCCGCGTCGCCGACGTGCACCACCTGCTGCCCTCCAGCGGCCTGAAGATCATCGGCGAGCGGTTCAAGCCGATCCGCTTCCAGCTGATGGCCAACAAGGGGGTCAGGCTCGACCAGGTGAAGACCGTCAGCAGCATGGCCATCGCCCTGCACCAGTGCCGCAGGTCGCTTAAAAAACTCGGCGTCGAGATGGAGGCCGTCGGCGACACCGCCGGCGCCGCCCGCGCCCTGGCCCTCCACCCCGA
>SDZP01000426.1 GCA_004144935.1 Caulobacteraceae bacterium
GCGTCGACGCCGACGTCGGGGGCCGCCAGCACCACTTCGTCGAACACCGGCGGCGACCCGGCCGTGGGCGGGGCAATCCTTTGCAGGGCGTTGAGCAGCGGTCGGCCGCCCATCGAATGGGCAATAAGGGTGATCCGTTCGGCCCCCGTCCTGGCCCCCACGTCGGTCAGGAAATCGGCCAGGGCCTGCGCCTCCCGGTCGCTGCCGGCCTCGCGGCCGTCGTCGGCATAGCCGAACACATCGCCGCGCGAGGGCCAGCTGTAGAGGATCGGCGCCCCGTCGAAGTTGAGGTCGGCCGCCAGCTGGGCGGTGCGAAGCGTCCCGTTCTCGAAGCTGGAATTGAAGCCGTGGATGAAGACGAAGGCTTCCTTTTCCCGCGAACGGCCGACCGCGCCGGCGACCTCGCCGAGGAAACCGTCGCGCGTGCCGATCGGCGCCAGGCTGGTCAGGATGAAGTGCTTCTCCGGGTCGGCCTTGAGGGTCAGGGTGAAGATCGACGGGACCGGGATCTCGCCCACCTGCCGGCGGCTGGGCACGCTGACCACCGCCTTGCCGTAGACCATCGGCCCGCGCTTGCCGCCGTAGAAGCTGGCCGGCAGCGTCGAGCCGGTCGGCCGCCGTTCGGTGGCGTAGTAGACGGTGACCTCCTGGAACGGCTTGCGGTTGTCGACCGGCCTGACCGGCGCGGACGGCGGCGTACCGGGCGGCGGCGGTGGCGGCGGGGCCGGGATGTCGCCGTTGCCGCCGAGGTCGACGCCCCTGGCGACGGCCGTGTCGGTGTAGCCGCGACTAGTCTTGTCGAGGGCCGCGACGAGCGGGTCGTTGGGCCCCAGGGCGCGGGTGGCGATGTCGGAGGCCTGGTCGACGTTCCAGATAGCGTCGGCGTACTGGCGGTCGGCGAACTGGGCGGCCGCCAGCAGGCGATAGGGCTCGATCAGCGAGGCGTGGCGCCGGCCGCGGGCGGCTTCCGCCGTCTCGATGGCCAGGCTGTAGGCCTCGGCGGCCGCCTTGCGCCGGCCCAGCCGGTCGAAGGCCTTGCCGACGGCGAGGTAGTAGTCGGCCAGCGCATCCGGCCCGATAGCCCGCAGTGGCCCGATGACCGAGGGGCTCTTCCAGTCACGCAGCAGGGCGCCCGCGTCGCCCCGTTCGGCGGCGGCCATGACCCCCGGCAGGCTGGCCTCGGCCGCGACGGCCGACAGCGGCGCGGCCAGCAGGACCAGCGCTGCGAAGGCCGCAATCGATCGTTTCATGACCCGCCCCATTTCCTGTCACCGACCTTAGTCAATCGGCCGGTAGCCAGTCACCCCCAGATGCGGGGTGTGATCAGCCGGAACATGCTAGGAACACAGCCATGACCGACGGTTTGATTCGCTGCCCCTGGCCCGGCGTGAAGGACCAGATCTACCTCGACTACCACGACACCGAATGGGGCGTGCCGGAGTACGACGCCCGGGCGCTGTGGGAAAAGCTGGTGCTGGACGGGTTCCAGGCCGGGCTGTCGTGGATCACCATCCTCAAGAAGCGCGAGGCCTTCCGCGAGGCCTTCGACAACTTCGATCCGGAGAAGGTGGCCCGCTACGGCGACGCCGAGCGGGCGCGTCTGATGGACAACGCCGGCATCGTGCGGTCGAACGCCAAGATCGACATGGCCATCAACGGCGCGCGCCTTTGGCTGGACATGCGCGAGCGGGGCGAGGACTTCAGCGCCTTCCTCTGGGACTTCGTCGACGGGGCGCCGATCCAGAACCAGTGGAGCGGCTTCGGCGATGTGCCGGTCAAGACGCCGCAGGCCGAGGCCATGGCCAAGGCCTTGAAGGCGAAGGGTTTCAAGTTTACCGGGCCGGTGATCGTCTACGCCTTCATGCAGGCGGTCGGGATGGTCAACGACCACCTGACGACCTGTTTCCGCCACGAAGAATGCCGACACATCAGCCATGGCAAAGAAGCCTGACCTCCTGCTGGAACGCGCCTGCCCCGCCCCCGTCTGCGGCGTGGACGAGGCCGGGCGCGGGCCGCTGGCCGGGCCGGTCAGCGCCGGGGCGGTGATCTTCGACCCCGGCAAGCGGCTGCCCAAGGGACTTAACGATTCCAAGAAGCTGACCCACAAACAGCGGGAAGAGCTGGAGTTCGAGATCAAGCTGCGGGCGGTGTCGTTCGCCGTGGGGTTCGCCAGCGTCGAGGAGATCGCCGAGCTGAACATCCTGCACGCGGCCGGGCTGGCGATGTGCCGGGCGATCGAAGGACTGTCGGTGACGCCGGTCTATGCGCTGGTCGACGGCAACTACCGGTTCAAGCTGCCCTGCGATGTGAAGACCGTGGTCGGCGGCGACGGGATTTCCGCCTCCATCGCGGCGGCCTCGATCTTGGCCAAGGTGGCGCGGGACCGGGTGATGGTGGCGATGGACGCCGAGCATCCGGGGTACGGGTTCGCGTCGCACAAGGGCTACAGCGCCAAGGCGCATTTCGCGGCGTTGCGGGAGCTGGGGCCGTGCCCGCAGCACCGGCTGAGCTGGGGAGCGGTCCGGGAGGTGTGCGGGCTGCCGCCACTGGTTCCGGAGCTGCCGCTCTGAAAATCGAGGACAGGTTACATTTTTCGGTCGCGCCCGGCCCCCGCCGCCAGCATCGTCGACGAAAACTGCAACCTGTCCCCGATTTTCCCGCCGCCGCCTGGCTAGATCCCCATCTGCCGGGCGGCCAGATCGCGCATGATCTCCTCGGACCCGCCGCCGATCGCATAGACCCGCACTTCGCGGTAGATGCGCTCCACTCGACCGCCACGCATGTAGCCGCTGCCGCCCATCACCTGCATGGCTTCGCGGGCGCAGTACTCC
>SDZP01000064.1 GCA_004144935.1 Caulobacteraceae bacterium
GACAGAAGGTGCTGATGGTGTCGCCCAGGAGAAGCCAGCGCCCGGGCGGGACCTCGAAGACATAGAGGTCCTGCATCGGCGTTCCGGCCTTCCAAAACATCTTGGTCGGGCTGGAGGCCTGAAAGACCTGCAGGGCGGGAGCGCCGGCCGCCCGCTCCTCGATCCGCATGAAGCGCAGGCTGAATTGTTGCCCCGGCCGCACGCCGTAGGTCCGCACGACCAGCAACGTGGCGTCAGGCCGGAGCGCCGCAACGGTCTTCACGCGATTGAGGAGTGTCCATTCCTTCGGCCAAGGGCGCGCCTTGGACAGCGGCGCGCCTGTCTTGGGATTTCCGAAAACCGCCCGATAGCTGAGGGAGTCTTGTGCAGCGAGGTCCAGCCCCGGCATGGCGTGGGTGGTCGGCGCTCCGGGAAGATAGCGTCGGACAACCTGGCCCTGAGGCGCCGGCGACCCGAAGCTATCGCCGAGGTATTTGACGAGCGTCGCCTGCGGCGCATCCTTCAGCCGGGCTTCTTCGGCCAGCGGCGGTCGGACCGCCGACCAGCCGCGTACCAACATGCAGGTCTCAATATTCGCCTGAATCTGATGGCTGTCATAATGCAGCTGGATCACACCGGGCAGCAGACCGCGATCGTACGGCGTTCCGTTATCGACGCCGATCATCTTGCGCGCCTCGCCGTCGCAGAACCGCATATCTCCTTCATGGAGTGCGACGGTTGCACCTTCGCGGTGGAAATAGATGAATCCGGGAGCGGCCGTCCCGGTCTGTGCTGCGGCCGGCAGGGCGATCAACGCCGCAGCCAGACCGAGGCCCAAGCATGTTCTAAGCATAAAATACTCCCGACCGCCGCGTCCCTAACCGCCCCGCGCCACGAACCAGCCGTTCCTGAACTGCTGGTCGGCCTTGCCATAGAGGAAGGGCGTTCCCTCCGGGGTCAGCACCGTGCCGCCGGCGTCCTGCAGCACGGCCTGGGCGGCGGCGATGTCCCACTCGCTGGTCGGGCCGTGGCGGGGATAGATGTCGGCGCTGCCCTCGGCGATGCGGCAGAGCTTGACCGAGCTGTCCATGGCAAGGGTGGTGTCGAAGCCGTAGGTCTCGGCCAGCTTGCGGGTGGCGTCCTCCTTCATGGTGTGGCTGATCAGGGCGACCGCCTGGCCCTGCGGCCAGGGCCGCACGCGGCAGGCCTGGGCCGGCGCGCCGTTCAACCGCTTCAGGGCCCCGGTGGGCGAGGTGAACCAGGTCTCGCCACTGGCCGGCGAACAGACGGCGCCGGCGACCGGATGGCGGTCCTGGACCAGGCCGATGTTGACCGTCCAGCTGGGGTCGCCGCGGACGAAGGCCTTGGTGCCGTCGACCGGGTCGACCAGGAAGAAGCGCGGGCCGATCTCGTCCGGCGTGCCGTATTCGCTAGCGTGCTCCTCGCCGATCACCGGGATGTCCGGGAAATGCTGGGCCAGCAGGCGGGTGATCAGGATCTCGCCCTGGCGGTCGGCCTCGGTGACCGGGCTGTCGTCGGCCTTGGAATCGACCGTCAGGGCCGTGCGCCAGAGCGGCAGGATCAGCCGGCCGGCCTCCTCGACGATGTCGGCCAGGATCGCGCCGATATTGTCCGGATCACTGCTCACTCGAACTCTCCATCGTCCACCACATGCAGTCGCACCACCCGCGTATCGAGGGCCTGTTTGCCGGCCTGTTCGAAATCCACGGTCACCCGATGGCCGATGCAGGACTGCACCTGGCCCAGTCCCCAGTCCGGCTGGCCCGGGTGTCGCACCAGGGCGCCGGGCTCGAGGAAGGGATCGCTGAGCGCCATGCGACAAGGCTCTAGCGGGTCACGGGCGGTTTGTCAGGCTTCCCGCAGATAGGCGTTCACACCCTCGACCAGGGCGTCGAACACCAGCCGCATGCGGCGCAGGCCCTTGAGGTCCTCATGCATGACCACCCAGGTGTCGAGCGGATAGCGGAAGCTGTTGTCGAGCAGGTGGACGAGGTCCGCGTGCCGGCGGCCCAGCGCCACCTGGCAGACGCCGAACCCGACCCCGGCCCGGATCGCCGCCAATTGGGCCAGGTCGTTGTCGGTCCGGAAGGTGAAATCGCCCTTGCCGACCACCAGCCCGCCCTCGGCCAGCCGCTCGACGAACGGCGGCGCGTGCTCGAAGCCGATCATCGGCAGGCCGCGCAGAGCCTCGACGGTGGACGGCAGGCCATGGCGCGCGATCAGCCGGCGATGGGCGAACAGGCCAAGCGGGATGGCCCCGATATATTTCGCCAGCAGCGCCTCCTGCCGGGGCGGGGCCATGCGCACGGCGATGTCGGGCTCCCGGCGCAGCAGGTCCTCGTTGCGGTTGCCGACGCCCAGCTCCAGGACGATGCCGGGATGGCGGTCCTGGAAGTCGGCGAGGATGGCGGGCAGCACCTCGACGGCGACGATCTCGCTGGCGGTGATCCGCACCGTGCCGGACTCGGCCCCCGCCTCGGCGCTGGCCGCGCGGGTGAAGGCGGCCGCCGCCGAGGCCATGGCCCTGGCATGCTCGCCCAGCAGCACGGCCGCCGGCGTCGGGGTCAGGCCCGACGGCGAACGGGTGAACAGGGCGGCGCCGACGCTCTGCTCCAGCGCCTCGATGCGGCGGCGGACGGTGGGTTGGGCGACGGACAGGGCGCGGGCGGCGCCGGACAGGCTGCCGGTCTCCAGCACGGCCAGGAAGGCGCGCTGGCCTTCCCAGTCAGGTTCGGGCGAGCTCATACATTTCAGACTAGCGGATCATCCAGCTTCGGCAATTCTTTTCCAGTCGGCTCCGGCGCATCTTCAGCGGCGAAGGAGAACGACATGACCCAGTCCCGCACCGCCCTGATCCTCGGCGCCACCGGCGGCATCGGCGGCGAGACCGCCGACGCCCTGGCCCGCCACGGCTGGCATATCCGCGCCCTGGCCCGCGACCCGGCGGCCGGCGCACGCGGCCGGCCGGAATTCGACTGGCGGGCGGGCGACGCGCTCGACGCCCGGGCGGTCGGCGCCGCGGCCGAAGGCGTCTCGCTGATCGTCCATGCCGTCAACCCGCCCGGCTACAGGGGCTGGAAGCGGCTGGTGCTGCCGATGCTGGAGAGCAGCCTGGCCGCCGCCCGGGCCAGCGGCGCGCGGCTTCTGCTGCCGGGGACCATCTACAACTTCGGACCGGACGCCTTTCCGCTGCTCGGCGAGGAGTCGCCGCAAACCCCCGCCACCCGCAAGGGCGCTATTCGGGTGGCGATGGAGGCGCGGCTGGAGGAAGCGGCGCGGCAAGGGGTGCGCACCCTGATCCTGCGGGCCGGCGACTATTTCGGCCCGCGCCCCGGCAATGGCTGGTTCAGCCAGGGGCTGGTGACGCCGGGCAAGCCGGTGACCGCCATCATGTCGCCGGGCCGGGCCGGCGTCGGCCATGCCTGGGCCTACCTGCCGGACGTGGCCGAGACCTTCGCCCGGCTGGCCGGGCGCGAACAGGAGCTTGGCCCGTTCGCCCGCTTCCACTTCGCCGGCCACTGGGACGCCACCGGAACCGAGATCGTCGACGCCATCCGCCGCGCCGTCGGCGACCCGGCCATCCCGGTCAGGCCCCTGCCCTGGTCGCTGCTGCCGCTGGCGGCGCCGTTCAACGAGACGATGCGCGAGCTGCTCGAGATGCGCGGCTTCTGGCGGGCGCCGGTGGCGCTGGACAACGCCCGGCTGGCGCATTTCCTGGGATCGGAGCCGCATACGCCGCTGGACGAGGCGGTGCGTCAGACGCTGATCGGGCTGGACTGCCTGCCCCGGCCGTCCATGGCCCTGGCCGCTTGAGTCTCCCCCTTCCGACCGTCCTGACGAAAGTCAGGACCCACGGGACGGGGCGCCGGCGCTGGCGGGTGGGTCCTGACTTTCGTCAGGACAATCGGGGAGGGTTGCGTTGGCGACGGCGCCAAATCACCGCTAGACTCCGCGCCATGACTGACGCCGCCGAGACCCTCGCCCAAGCTGAAACCCCCGCCCCGGTCGCCGACCCGGTCGACCTCGCCGCCCAACTGGCGGCCCGGCTCTGTCACGACTTCATCAGCCCGGCCAGCGCCATCGTCTCCGGCCTCGACCTGCTCGACGACCCGACCGCCCAGGACATGCGCGAGGACGCCATGGCCCTGATCGCCCAGAGTGCCCGCAAGCTGGCCGACCTGCTGGCCTTCTGCCGGGCGGCGTTCGGCTCGGCCTCGACGGTGGAGGTGTTCGACTCCCGCGACCTGGAGACCCTGGCCCAGTCGGTGTTCGGCCATATGAAGGCCAGCCTGGTCTGGGAGGTGGCGCCGGCCAGCCTCAACAAGCCGGCGGCGCGCACCCTGCTCAACCTCTGCCAGATCGCCGGCACGGCCCTGCCGACCGGCGGCGTGGTGACGGCCCGGGTGGTCGAGGCCGGCGGCCGCACCGCCCTCAGCCTGGAAGGGGCCGGCCCGCGCATCCGCCTGAAGCCGGAAGTGGCCGGCGGCCTGCTCGGCAAGCCCAAGGGCGACGCCATGGGCGGCGCCTGGATCCAGGCCTTCTACGTCCACAGCCTGGTGGCCCAGGCCGGCGGGCAGGTGGCGGTCGAGGCGGGGGACGAGAAGGTGACCCTGGCGGCCTGGGTGCCGGCCTGAAAATCTTAACGGCCCTCACCCTCTCTTAACCGACACGGCCCACAACGGTCGCTTCAAGATGGAGCGTTCCGAAGCCGTGAAGACCTGTCTCGTCGTCGATGACAGCCGGGTGATCCGCAAGGTGGCCCGCCGCATCCTGGAGGATATCGGCTTCGAGATCGCCGAAGCCGCCGACGGGATGGAGGCGCTCGCCTGGTGCCGCGCGGCCATGCCGGACGCCATCCTGCTGGACTGGAACATGCCGGTCATGAACGGCATCGACTTCCTGCGGTTGCTGCGGGCCGAGCCCGGCGGCGAGGCCCCGCGGGTGGTGTTCTGCAGCGTTGAGACCGAGCCGGACCGCATCCGCGAGGCCCTCGACGCCGGGGCCTGCGAATACATCATGAAGCCCTTCGACGGCGACATCATCGGGGCGAAGTTCGCCGAGGCGGGACTGGTATGAGCCCGCAGGACATCGAGCTGTTCGTCGCCCTGGCCCGCGCCCGCGCGGGCTTGAAGATCGACCCCGCCAAGACCTACCTGCTGGAAAGCCGCCTGGGGCCGCTGGCCCGACGGGAGAACTTCGCCGGCATTTCCGAAATGGCGGCCGCCCTGCGCGCCCTGCGCGAGGAAAAGCTGATCTGGGCCGTGGTCGAGGCCCTGGCCCAGGGCGAGACCGGCTTCTTCCGCGATCGCACGCCGTTCACGACCTTCAGGCGCGAACTGTTGCCGACCCTGGCGCGGCTGCGCGGGGGCGAGCCGATCCGGGTGTGGAGCTGCGCCTGCGGCGCCGGCCAGGAGGCCTACAGCCTGGCGATGATCGCCGAGGATGCCGAGGGCCTGCCGCCCGGGACCCAGGTCGAGATCTATGGCTCGGACATCTCCGAACGCTCGCTGGAGAAGGCCCAGGCCGGGCTCTACACCCAGTTCGAGGTCCAGCGCGGCCTGCCGATCCGCCAGCTGCTGGCCCATTTCGAGAAGGTCGAGGACAACTGGCGGCTGACCCCGCGCATCCGTCAGCGGGTGCGCTGGCGGCGGGTCAACCTGATCTCCGACCTGACCATCATGGGCCGTTTCGACGTCATCTTCTGCCGCAATGTGCTGAGCCTGATGGACGCGCCCTACCGCCGCCGGGTGCTGGAGAGCGTCGCCGCCCTGCTGCCGCCCGACGGCCTGCTGATCCTCGGCGAGGGCGAGACCGCCGAAAGCATCACCGACGCCTTCCGGCCGGTGACCGGCCGGCCGGGACTGTACGTGCGCAATCCGGCCTACCGCGCCGCGGCGGCTTGACGGGCCGCGTCGATTGAGGCGCCCTCCCGGTTGGGAGGACTTCATCATGCGTAAGATCATGATCGGCCTGGCGCTGGCTGGCCTGGTGGCCGGCGCGGCATTGGCGCAGGACAGCGAGGTCGGGGAGGTGGTGGTCACCGGCTCCCGGATCTCCGAATACGACGCCACCCAGACGCCGCACGTGGTGCTGCGCAAGCGGGCCGACAATCTGATCGTCCAGGTCGTTGTGGTCTGCGACACCCGCGACGCCAGCCAGCGCCGCGAGGAACTGAAGGCCACCCTGCGCAACCTTATCCGCCAGGCCGCCAAGGATCCGGGCGTGGAACTGGGCCTTGGTGAGGAGATCGTCGGCGCGTTCGACGAGACCATGGTCGACAGCATCATAGGCTCGGCGACCAAGGTCGACACCAGCCAGGCCACCCTGCTGGTCAAGACCAAGGTGCTGCCCGGCGACACCCTCGACTCGGCCACCGGCCGCATCGAGAAGTTCGTCGCCGCCACGCCCAAGTCCGGCCGCACGGAAATCCTGGTGCAGGGCGAATGGAACCTGACCCTGATCCATCCCGAACAATACCGGAGCGAGGTCATCGCCCTGATCGCCAGGGACTCGTTGAAATCCGCGGCGGCCTTCGGCGACGGCTACGGCGTAACGGCCCAGGGGCTGCAGCTGCCCCTGTCCTGGTACCAATCGGCGCCGCTCGAGCTGGCGCTCTATATCCCCTACCGGATGGAAGTGCGTCCGAAGTAAAGGCATTTCTCTTACCGCTCATCCCGGCGAACGCCGGGACCCAGTTCGTAGGGCGCCGACGTTGCGGGTTGATCGCCTTCAGGAGTTGGGGGCCTTTTCCATGTCCCTTCCGGCCACACCGAGATCACGCGGCTGGGTCCCGGCATTCGCCGGGATGAGCGGATCACTGGGGTGAGCCGAACACCTTCTGCAGGAACAGCGTCTCGGCCTCGCGCTGGGCGTCGATGTTCTGCTTCTTGCGGAAGCCGTGGCCCTCGTCGCCGGCGATCATGTACCAGACATCGCCGCCCTGGCCTCGCACCTTGGCGACGATCTGTTCGGCCTCGGTCCAGGGCACGCGCGGGTCGTTGCGGCCCTGGATCACGAACAGCGGCTTGCGCATGTTCGCCGTCAGGTTCAGCGGCGAGATCTCGTCGAACACCGCGGCCATCTTCGGATCCCGCTCGTCGCCGTACTCGGCCCGGCGCAGGTCGCGGCGATAGCCCTCGGTGTTGGCCAGGAAGGTCTTGAAGTTGGAGATGCCGACGATGTCGACCGCGCCGGCCAGGCGGTCGGAATAGGCGGCCAGCGAGGCCAGCACCATGAAGCCGCCGTAGGAACCGCCATAGACGACGACGCGGTCCTTATCGAGGTCCGGCTGGGTGGCGATCCAGTCGAGCAGGGCGCCGATATCCTTGACGCTGTCCTGGCGCAGCGGGCCGTTGTCGAGCTGGATGTATGTCTTGCCGTAGCCGTCGGAGCCGCGCACGTTCGGCGCGATGGTCACCGCCCCCAGTTCCGCCGCCCAGTACTGGCGCCGGGTGTTGAACCCCGGCCGGTCCTGGCCCTCAGGGCCGCCGTGGATGTCGATGATGACCGGGGCGCGGCCGTTGATCTTCGCCGGCCTGTAGACCCAGGCGGGCACGCTGAGGCCGTCGAAGGACTTGAAGCTGACCAGCTGCGGCTCGCGCAGGGCGTTGAGGTCCAGGCCGCCGGCCTCGCTGTAGGTCCAGCGGGCCAGCGTCCCGTTGCCGGGGTCGAAGGCGTAGACATCGGCGGGCGAGGTGGCGGTGTTCAGGCCGATGGCCAGCGACCGGCTGTCGGGCGAGAACTTCAGGCTGCCGACGATGCCGACGGGAAGGTTCGGTTGCGGCACGGCCTGGCGGGTCCGGAAGCCCTGCACCACCACCCGGCTGCGGCCGCCCTCGTTGACGGCATAGGCCAGCAGGCGGCCGTCGGGGGAGATGTCGAAATCCTCGACGTCCCACGTCAGGTCCGGCGGCGAGATCGGGACCTGCTTGCCGCTGGCGATGTCGATCGAGACCAGCCGCTTGAAGTCGCTGCCCTCGTCGCTGAGCAGCAGGATGGACTTGCCGTCCGGCGCGAACTGGCCGGAGCCGTAGGCGATATCGGTCTCCGATGGGTTGAAGTCCTTCACCGCGCCGCTGGCCAGATCGAGCAGATAGAGGGTGCCCGACACCGCCGAGGCGTAGCGGCCGAGCAGCAGGGTCCTGCCGTCGGGGGAAAAGGCGATGGGGGTCAGGGCCCCCGTGCCGTCCAGCACCTTGCGGCGGCTGGCCGGGTTGGCGACGTCCATCACCAGGATGTCGTAGTCGGGATCGCCCTTGCCGACCCGGGCCCAGGCCAGGGTCTTGCCGTCCTTGCTGAACACCATCGACTGGTTGCGCGTGCCGGGTTCGGTGAAGGCGACCTCGGGACCGTCGAGGCCCATCAGGTAGCCCTGGAAATATTCGTCGCCGCCGGTGTCCTTGGTGAAGATGAAGCGGTCGCGCGAGCCCGGCACGCCCTCGGCGCCGCTGACCGGCTCGTCGAAGAAGGTCAGCTGGGTGCGGTCGGAGCCCGGTTTCGCCACCCGGTGCAGCTGTGCGGTCTGGCCGAAACGGGTGGCGATCAGCATCGAGCCGTCGTCCAGCCAGCTGGCGAAACCGGCCGAGCGGGCGTTCTGGTAGCGGCGCAGGGCCTCGCGCACGGCCGGCGGCGTCGGCGGCACATTCTCCAGGGTCAGGGTACCGACCTGGCGCTTTTCGACGGGCGGCGCGGTCGCGGCGACGGCAAGGGGGGCCATGAGGGCGGCGACCGCCCCCGAAAGCAGGACAACACGGCGGATCATGACTTCAAGCCCCCAACAACGACATCAGGCCGGATCGTACTCGCTGACCAGGTGCCCCGGCTGCACCTCGTCGAGCCTTGGAACATAGACCGGCGCCAGCGGATCGAGGGTCAGCCTGGACGGCAGGAAACGCAGGGCCGACTTCGGATCCAGCGGCGAGGGCGGCTCGCCGGTCAGGCGGATGCGCTTGCGGCTGCGCTCGATGGCCGGGTCGGGGATCGGCGCGGCCGACAGCAGGGCCTTGGTGTAGGGGTGCTGCGGGGCGGCATAGAGCCGTTCTCGGCTCGCCAGTTCCATGACCCGGCCCAGATAGAGCACCATCACCCGGTGGCTGATCTCGCGGACCACCGCCAGGTCGTGGCTGATGAACATCATCGCCATGCCCATCTCCTTCTGGAGATTGATCAGCAGGTCGATGATCTGGGCCCGGATCGAGACGTCCAGGGCGCTGACCGCCTCGTCGCAGATGACCAGCTTGGGCTTCAGGATCATCGCCCGGGCGATGCCGACCCGCTGGTTCTGGCCGCCGGACAGCTCGTGCGGATAGCGGTTGATCAGGGTCGGCGACAGGCCGGCCCGCTCCATCATGGCTGCGGCCTCGGCCTCGCGCTCCCGGCGGTTCATCTCCGGGCGGAAGACGCGGAGGGGCTCGGCGATGGAATCGCCGACGGTGGAGCGGGGATCGAGACTGGCCAAGGGATCCTGGAAGACGATCTGCAGGTCGCGGCGCCCCTTGCGCATGGTCTCCTCGTCGGCCTTGGTGATGTCGCGGCCCATGACGGTGATCGACCCGCCCAGTTCGCCGCTGCCCTTGGGCAGCAGGCGCAGGACCGCCCGGCTGAGGGTCGACTTGCCGCAGCCGCTCTCCCCGACCACGCCGAGGGTCTCGCCCTGGCGGATGGAGAAGTCGACGCCGTCCACCGCGCGCAACATGACCTGTTTGCCGAACACGCCCTGGCGGACTGGGAACCACACCTTCACATCGTCGCCCTGCACCACGATCGGCGCGTCCGGCGCTACCGGATCGAGCGTCGGGCGGCCGCCGCGATCCTCGCGGTCGAGGCGCGGAATGGCCTCCAGCAGGCTGCGGGTATAGGCGGTCCGGGGGTTGGCGAAGAGGCCGGCGGCCGTGCCCTCCTCGACGTAGGCCCCGTCCTTCATCACGCAGACCCGGTCGGCCAGGCGGGCGATGACGCCCATGTCGTGGGTGATCAGCACCAGGGCGGTTCGGGTCTCGCGCTGCAGCTCGGCCATCAGGTCGAGGATCTCGGCCTGCACGGTGACATCCAGCGCCGTGGTCGGCTCGTCGGCGATCAGCAGGGCCGGATCGCAGGCCATGGCCCCGGCGATCATCACCCGCTGGCGCATGCCGCCGCTCAGTTCGTGCGGGTACTGGTTCATCCGCCGGGCGGCTTCCGGGATGCGGACATGGTCCAGCCACTGGCGGGCCCGGGCCTTGGCCTCCTTGTCGGAGATGCCCAGATGCAGCCGCAGGGGCTCGGCGATCTGCTCGCCGATCTTCACATGCGGGGTCAGGGCGGTCAGCGGGTCCTGGAAGATCATGGTCATCTTCGAGCCGCGGATGCGGTTCAGGGCGCCGGGCTTGAGGCCCAGCAGTTCGGTCCCTTCGAAAGTCGCCGAGCCGGTCGCCGTGCCGTTCTGCGCCAGCAGGCCCATGACCGTCATGAAGGTCTGGCTCTTGCCCGAGCCGCTTTCGCCGACGACGCCTAGGCATTCCCCCTGTCCGACATCGAGGGAGACGCCGCGAACGGCCTCGACGACGCCGTCGGGGGTGGCGAAATGGACCTTCAGGTCCCGAAGGGAGAGGACGGGTTTGCGCGGGCTGGACAGGCGGCGGAACTCCAGGGGCCCTACCAAACACAGGCCTGAGGGCGGCACGATAGCGATCGACGCCTGACGCGCAAATGAACGCGCTGTAACCC
Source organism: Caulobacteraceae bacterium (assembly GCA_004144935.1). GTDB lineage: Bacteria > Pseudomonadota > Alphaproteobacteria > Caulobacterales > Caulobacteraceae > Caulobacter. Next base: position 10,705 of record SDZP01000064.1, read on the forward strand.
CGGTTCCGCCGGGGCTCGGGCGTCACCCGCTTTGAGCATGCGACATGACCCCGCAGCGCCGTGTTGGCATCTATCGCGCACGCAATGAGAGCGTAAGGTTTCCGCTGTAGCGTCTGCTTCGTTCGGGGATGTCACGGCCATGCGGCTGTTCAATCTGTTCCGTCTTTCACCGCTGGCGGCGGCCGAGCCCGCCTCGCCCGTTCAGTGGGCCATCGCGGCGGCGCCCTGGGCGCTGGTGGCGGTGTTCGCTATCGGCCTGCTGACCCGCTGACGACCGGCGAAACGCGTTCGCCGATCGCGATTCGCTCAATCTGAGTACAATATGGTAAAAGCGTCTGGCCTGCGGGTTGCAGGCTCCAGTCTCGGCGCGCGCGCGTGCGTGCCGAACAAGGACAGGGACGGGGCATGCACGGGGCAAACGGGGACAAGCCGGCCTGGTGGCGGAACGGCGCGCGAAACCTGGTTCAGGAGGCGCCGCCGCGGGTGGTGGTGGTCGGCAACGAGAAGGGCGGGGCCGGCAAGACGACGTTGGCGGCGCTGATCGCCACCTCGATGCTCTATCGCGGCCTGCGGGTGGCGGTGATCGACGCCGACCTGCGCCAGCAGAGCCTGAGCCGCTTCCTGGCCAACCGCCGCAGCTGGCTGCCGCGCGCCCAGGTCGAGGCCCCGGTGCCGCTGGAGTACAAGCTGGCCGAGGATCCGGCCCGCCTGGCGATGGCCGACCCGCAGGAGGCCGTCAGCCGCTTCGAGAGCGCCGTCGGCATGGCCATGGCCGACAGCGACCTGCTGGTCATCGACACCCCCGGATCCGACACCCCGTTGTCGCGCTGCGCCCATCTGCAGGCCGATCTGGTGGTCACCCCGATGAATGACAGCTTCGTCGACTTCGACGTGCTGGGCCAGGTCGACCCCATGACCCTGCAGCTCGTCCGCCCCAGCCTCTACGCCCAGGTGGTTCAGGAGGCGCGGGAGGCGCGGGAATACCATGACCGGCGGCTTGACTGGGTGGTGCTGCGCAACCGCATGGCGGCCACCGACGGCCGCAATCGCGAACGGCTGACCCAGGGGCTGGAAGCGCTGGCCGGCGAGGTCGGCTTCCGGATGGCGCCGTCGCTGCGCGAGCGGGTCACCTATCGCGAGATGTTCCCCTTCGGCCTGACCATCGCCGACCTGGTCCCGGGCGTGCGGCCGGGCGGCGTCAGCTCGCCGCGCCACGCGGCGCGGGACGAACTGCGGGCCCTGCTGGTCTCGCTGCGCCTGATCCTCGAGGCTGCGCCGGGCGAATTGGGACAGGCGGCGACCGAGGAACGCGGAGCGGTTCTGCACCACACAGGCTGACCAAGACGCCGGCTCACCGGGTCGGTCTGATGGTCCGCCGCTTCGATAGAGCCCGCCGCCGCCCATCGCCGCCTCCCGCAACGGCCAGAGTGTCGTTATATAGCCTCCATGGCCAAGCGCACGCCCACCGACCTGCCCTTCCGTTCGCCGTACCGGCACGGTTTCGTCCGTGTCGCCGGCTGCGTGCCGCTGACCGCCGTCGCCGACCCGGCCCGGAACGCCGCCGAGACCTTGTCGCTGGTCGAAAAGGGCCATGCCGAGGGCGTGGCGCTGATGACCTTCCCGGAACTGGGGCTGTCGGCCTATTCGATCGACGACCTGTTCCATCAGGAGGCGCTGCTCGACGCGGTCGAGGCGGCCATCGCCGGTCTGGTGGAGGCCAGCCGCAAACTGCGTCCGGCCTTCGTGGTCGGGGCGCCGCTGCGGGGCGAGAGCCGGCTCTACAACTGCGCTATCGTCATCCAGGGCGGCTCGATCCTCGGGGTCGTGCCCAAGACCTACCTGCCCAACTACCGGGAATATTACGAGAAACGCTGGTTC